>QKJO01000069.1 GCA_003249275.1 Spirochaetaceae bacterium | reverse complement strand
TGCAGAATCAGATCGTCACCCATATCACCGCCGCACTCAACGGCGTGCAGGATATGCAGGCCAATTCTCTCAGATACGTGATCTATGAAGATCCGATCTATATTGAAAACATCAACGATATCAGAGTCTCCACCGGAAAAGAGCTTTCCGAAGCATCCTCACTGATGACGGACACTCTCATGATCAGCGCCTCCTCCGCCATGAACACAGCGGCGGATAAATATGCGGAACTGAACAATACCTATCACAAGAAGAACCTTGAAATGGGCGAAATCGCCTCCCGGAGAGCCGAAACCGCCGCCCTCATCCTGGAGAATATACAGACACTGATTACCAGGTCTGAAGGGTCGGACAGCCGGGCTCTCGCGTATCTGGCAGAAGCAGAGAAAGTTATCCTTGAATTTCACAACAGCGGATACCGGTATATGCTGGCCACCGATGCCGCCAAAAAAGAAAACTTCAGACAGGAATGGCTGCAGGGAGCGGATGAAGCCTCCAGAGTGCTTATTGAAATGCAGAGAAGCGTTAAAAGTACTTCCGGTTCCTCAGAGGTCGGTATCATCCTGAATGCCCTTTCCTCGTATAAGTCCAATGTCATCACCTACACGGAAAGGGAAGTCCAGCTCAAGGGCATGTTTCCCGTCATGAAGGAGGCGGCCGGCGAGGTTGTCCTCAAGGGGGATGAGATCAAGGACCGGATTGATGCCTCCATAGAGCAGATGTTCAGAAATATCCTCATCATCAATATCCTCCTTCTGGCGGCCATTATCATTATCAGCCTGGCCATCACAGCAGTCCTGACCCGGTCGCTGACCCTTCAGCTCGGCGGCGAACCCTATGAGATCATGGGAATTGCCGATGAGATTTCCAAAGGGAACCTCAACATATCCTTTTCCACAGAGAAGAAGACGGGTGTGTACGAGTCCATGCATGCCATGGCGGAAAAACTGACCCAGATCGTTGGAACCATCATGGCATCCTCCCATCAGGTCACCATGGGGAGCAATCAGATATCCACGACATCTCAGGAGATTTCCGCCGGAACCAGTGAGCAGGCCATGAATATGGAGGAAATCTCGGCTTCCGTGGAGCAGCTCAATGCCAACATCCAGCAGAATGCGGAAAACGCCAGAGAGTCGGGAAAAATGGCTCAGCAGATTTCTCAGGATTCCAGAGAGGGCAGAGATGCGGTTTCTGAAACATGGGAAGCCATGAAGGAAATCGCCGACAAGATTTCTGTGATTCAGGATATCGCCCGCAGCACAAACATGCTGGCCCTCAATGCCGCTATTGAAGCAGCCAGAGCGGGAGAAGCGGGAAAAGGATTCTCCGTGGTAGCTTCTGAAATCCGGAAACTGGCGGAATCCAGCGGGGAAGCGGCAAAAAAAATCACCGAAATAACCTCCACCAGTGTGAAACAGGCGGAAAATGCCTTCCGGAAGATGGAACAGATCGTTCCTGCCATCGAAAAATCGACCGCACTTGTGGAAGAGATCTCTGCGGCCAGCCAGGAGCAGGGCAAGGGTGCGGAACAGATCAACAGAGCCATCGAACAGATGGATACGGTGATTCAGACCAATGCGGCTTCTTCGGAAGAACTGGCGTCCATGTCGGAAGAGCTTCACGCCCAGGCGGAATCTTCAAGAAAGATCGTGGGATATTTCAAGGTGGCTGAATCAAAACTCCGGCTCACAAGGGACTCTGGTTCGGTTGAAGTCGGTGAGTTCAGATCCGATGATGCCAGAGAGAAGAACTACGCCTGACACCGGCAGGGTTGTCGGGATGAGGATCGTTCTTGATCAGGCTTGAGTGTCCGGCAGGTTGTAATCTTCCAGGGTGAGGATCACAACCCCGGTTGCCTTCTCTGCCGAGATAAGATACCTGATGTCCTTTTCATCCACTTTATCCATGATCTTCAGAGTGGCGGGAACCTTGTATACGGGAGTTCCCGTTGACATCACCTTTTCGACTGTACGCCGGACGGTACAGGTCAGGCAGTGAACCGTCTTCCCGCAACCTCCCGGCTCGGTTGAATGTATGCAGCCGAAGATATCCCCTCCCAGGCGGTTTCTGATTTCGCTCCTCTCCTTCTGCAGAAGCTTCAGCGCCGCCAGATTGGCAGTCTCCACCTCACCGTCGGGGCCGACTACGAGGATGGGATAGGTAAACTGATCGAGCACATTCTCCACATCCAGAGGATTGAACTTGAAATGAGCGGCGGCGCAGCTTTTACAAATTCCATGTGAGAAAATGTTCTCTCTGTCGGGATCATGAGTAATAATAGTACCGCACCAGGCGCAAACAACAGTCATTTTCCATCCATCGAAACAGTCTGTCATTAATTCTAATATAAAAACCCGGGATTTGAGCGAAAAAAGGACGAACCCCGCCCGACGGTTGAAGTACTTTTCTCAATTAGTATATTGCAATTCACCGCTCCTATATTACAATAGGGCCTATGTCCAAACTAAGCATGAAGATAAAGCTGGGCTTCGGTATCGGAGACCTGGGCGGCAACCTGTTTTTCACATTCATAGGATTCTATCTCCTCTACTTCCTGACCGATGTGCTCGGCCTGTCGGCGGCCCTGGCCGGGACGACCCTGATGATCGGAAAGATCTGGGATGCCGTCACCGATCCGGTTACAGGTTATGCCTCCGACAGGACCATCAGCAGATGGGGAAGGAGGCGCCCCTATATTTTCATCGGCGCCATCATCTCCCTCTTTGCCATGTACCTGCTCTTTTCCATCAACCGGAGTCACAGCCAGATGAGCCTTTTCATTCTGGCCACCCTCTACTTCTGCCTTTTGAATACGGCCTATACACTGGTCAATATTCCCTACACCGCCCTTCTGCCCGAGCTGACCAAAGACTACGATGAACGGACCCTCATGACCGCCTACAGAATGAGTTTTGCCGTCGTGGGAACCTTTGTCGGAGCGGCGGCGGTGATGCCTCTTGTCAACATCTTTCCCGACGGACAGACGGGCTGGACCGTCATGTCGTCCATACTGGGCGGGATCATGATGGGAACCGCTCTGATCACGGTCTGGGCCATCCGCGAACCCGAGCACGACAGAGAAAGCGTCAAGGGACATGGATTCCTGAAGACTTATCTGGATGCCCTGACGTTGAGGGTCTTCCTGCTTGCCCTCATTCCCTGGACCCTGTTCATAACGGGGACAAGCATGATTCAGGGCGCCCTGGTCTACTACTTCAAATACATCTTCAAAAACGAGGGATTCTTTCAGCTGGCCCTGGTGGCGCTGCTGAGTTCCAGTCTCCTCTTTATCCCCGTATGGGCCTTCATCTCCCGGAAGATCAGCAAAAAGACCTGCTACAACATCGGGATGTTCATCGTCATGCTGGGTGTTCTGATCTTCTCCGTCAGCGGAAGCTTCTGGCCGGTCGGCGCTGCTGTGATCATCATGGGAGTGGCGGGCATCGGACTCTCCACCCACTACATCATGCCCCATTCCATTCTGCCCGATGTGGTGGAATACGACGCCATCCGAAACAACGGACTGAGAAGGGAGGGTGTGTTTTCCGGGCTCTGGACCTTCAGCAGCAAACTTGGTCAGGCATTCGCACTGGCTTTGAACGGCTGGATACTGAGTCTCTTCCACTACGTTCCCGACAAGGTTCAGACCCCCGAGGCCATTCTGGGCATCAAACTCATCTGCGGCCCCTTTCCCGCCCTGTTTTATATTCTGGGGATTCTCATCCTCTCCCGATTCCCCATCAGCAGAGAATTCTACGACAGAATGATCAGCTCGGGAAAGGTGGAGTGAAGCCGCTCTCCGTTCCCGCGGCAACGCGGGGCAGAGGCTATCATCCTCCCCGTTTCAGCAGAACGGCCCGTCTCATGATGAGACTGGCGGCTCCGTTCTACCTGAGGGCGGGAGAAAGGCTCAACGGAGTGACGCTCATCAATCCCGATTCTTTCTGCCGTCCCCTCAGGGAACATCAGGAGGGAAAATACAGACTGATCATCCTGTTCAGACATTCGGACAAGGCGGATGCACCCGCCCTGCTTCAGGCTGTAACGAACCTGTCGGTCAGGGAGGGCCGCAGGCTGGGAATCCGCTACAAAACAAGACCCCATGCCTTCTTCCTCTATGGAAAGGATGTCCTGAACTGGGCGGGAGCTCCGGCAAGGTGGTTTTTCCCGCGGCTGGGCCACATCCCTGTGACCAACAGAGGGTATAACAGAAGGTCTGTCGAAGATATCCGGAAGACCCTGGAAGAGTCCCGACATCCCCTGGCCCTGGCACCGGAGGGACAGGTCACCTACCACTCCCACCGCTGTTTCCCTCTGGAGAGCGGCATCAGCTACATCAGCGGATGGGCCGGTCAGCACGGACCCGTCAGAATACTGCCCGTAAGCCTCGTGTACGACTACGGGAAGAAAAAAGACAGAATGTTCTCCCGGGCCCTCCGCCGCTGGATGAATGAAACCGGGCTGAGTCTGGAAACCGGCGGATCACCTTATTCCATCCTGATGGAGATGACGGACAAGACCGTCTTGCTCCTTGAAAAAAGCTTCCCCCCCGAATCGGCCGGCGATGATCTGGACGAAAGAATCCAGGCCCTGAATCATGCCATCCTGAATGCGGGTGAAAACGCAGCCGGCATCAGTCCCTTCGGGACCTTTCTGGATCGCATATTCAGACTGAGATACAGGGGGGTTGATACCCGTTATCCCGAGAACCGGGATCCCGCCCGTTTCACCCCCTGGGAAAAGAGCGCATCCGGCTACGACTGCCTCAGCGCCGCCTGGTATATCCGCTGCTCCCAGATCGCCGATGTCCTGGAGTACATCCATACGGGTTATATAGAAGATACGGAACTGAACAACAGACACTGCGAATATGTTCTGAACCTCCTGGATCTGGTCAATCGTTTCAGGGGCGGCGACATCAGCAGCCGATATGTCCCGGGGCTAAGAAAAGCCCGCCTTCTCTCCGGCAGCCTGATTGATCCCTCAGTCTTCCATCTTGAAAAACCGGTCAGGGAAGCCAGCAGTCTCTACAGGGAAAAACTGCAGGAAGAGCTGCAGAGACTATCCTCGGAGATTGAGAAGTACCTCTCCTGAAAAAATTCCTGTTCTAACACGACTCTCATAGATCCCTGACATACATTCATCAGACTCGGAAGCGGAGGCTGGTAACAATATGGATGTAAAAAGACGGGACATCGGCAGGACAGCGGTATATGAACTTACAGGCGAGATGGATCTTTATACTTCTCAGGAAGTGAGGGAACTGATCAGAGAAGCCCTTTCCGATGGTTTAAAGAGAATCGTCCTGGATTGCAAGGACCTCGAATACATCGACTCCAGCGGCATCGGCGTGTTGATATCCCTCTTCACAACTCTCCGGAAAAAGGGCGGAAAACTGAGTCTGTGCAGCCTGAATAACCATGTCGAATCGGTTATCAATTTCACAAAACTCAACGGCTTTCTCCATATCACATCAACTCTGGAGGAAGCTCTGGCCGACATTTCGGATGAGAAGACTCAATCCGATGCCGTCGGATTCCACACCGTCACAGGGATAATTCAGAGTGATGCCCACCCCCTGCTCAATACGCAGGGCATGTACAGCAAAGAGTTCAACCTTGATCTGAGGAGGGTGAGACGCCTGAGTCAGCTGATTCTGCAGAAGGCTCCCCCCGAGATCATGGAGGTCAACCTGCTGGAGCAGCAGATCAGCGAGATCATAAAAAACGCCGTGCGTCACGGCAACAGAAACGATCCCAACAAAAAAATCAGGGTCTGGTTTACCTTCTCCCGGAAGCACGCCCATCTGGTGGTGCAGGACAGCGGTTCCGGATTCAGAAACGTGGATCACTGGAACCGGTTCTACGCCGCCAAGATGAAAGCCTTTGAGGAACGGGATTTCGAAACCATGATGAACTACCTTTCCTACAGGACTGAAGACAGCCGGGAGGAAGACGGAGGCAACGCTCTGTTCGCCGCCGTGGAGTTCTGGAACAAGGGTGTTGTATTCTCGGATAGAGGAAATACAATAGCCGTCAGAAGGGACTACTGAGATCTACTCCTCTTCGGGATGGGGATACCGGATAAGCAGAAAGGTCATATCGTCATGATAAGGCGTATCCTGGCGGAAGGCTTCGAAATCGGTGAGGATGGTATCCCTGATATCCTCCAGGGAGCAGTCGCTGTTCAGACGGATCAGATCGTGCATATTGTTCAGGTCGTAGCACTCTCCCCTGTGATCCCTCTGTTCCACAAGTCCGTCGGTGACGGTAAGAATAATGTCACCCCAGGCCAGACTCAGACGGCCCGCCCTGGGTTCCAGATCTTCCACAATCCCGATTGGAAGATTCTCCATCTCCGATGTCAGAGAGATGTGTTTGCCTCCCCGGATCAGGCTCAGATAGGAGTGGCCCATATCGAGGATGGAGACCTTTCCCGTATCCTCGTTGAAAACCATAAAGATTCCCGTCAGGAACCGGTCTCCCTTGAAAGTATCGAAGATCATGGTATTCAGGTCACGGACAAAGGTCTTTATCCCCCTGTTGAAGTCGTAGGTTCTGGTGATGCCGTAGAGCATGGCCGTCACGATGGATGCGGCGACGCCTTTGCCGGAAACATCGCAGAGGATGATCACCCACTCACAGTCGGAGATCTTCCTGGTCAGGTAGAAATCTCCCCCCACTCCCTGGGCAGGTGTAAAGGAGGAAGCCACTTCCAGTCCGAAAGCAAGGATATTATGCCTGTCCTTCATCATGCTGTTCTGCACTTCCCGCGCCAGGATCATGTCTTTTCTGTTCTGGTCGGACATATGAATCAGCAGATCCCTGGTGGAAAAGATTCCGGCAAACTGATGATTACCATCCAGTACGGTATAGAAAGACT
>QKJO01000018.1 GCA_003249275.1 Spirochaetaceae bacterium | reverse complement strand
AATTATATTAGAAAATTATTTAATAATCACACCGGAGGGACTTATGAAATTGAGAATGAAATTTACTCTGATCACAGCCATTCCCATCTTCGGAATCCTGTTGATTCTCTTTGTAGGACTTTTTTCCTTCAACAGCATGAAATCCAACATTGTTCATCTGAATACGATTCAGGCCGATTATGCGACAATTCTGAATGCGGACAGGGATGGTTATCAGGCCCTTGAAACTGAGTATCAGGCCATGGGCAGCATCTCCCTGGCAGAAACGAAGGATTTTGATGCCGCCAACATCGAAAACCTCGATCAGGTCTGGGACCGCATCATTACACCGTCCCGGAACTTCACTTCCGACATGACCCCCGCACTGAATGAATTCAAGAAAAACTATGAAACATGGAAAAACAGCAGCAGAAGCGTACTGAATTCCTCCCTGAAGATTGTGGAGGATGAGGGAAAGATGTTCGACGCCGTCAGGCGGTCGGAAGAAGCCTTTGACATCATGAGAGAGGACATCAATGTCCTGGGCGAAAGGATCGACAACCAGCTGAACGGCAATCTGACGGCCCAACGGAGACGGTCTCTGGAACAGGCCCTGTCCATGGTCCTCAACGGCGACAGGGATGCCTACCAGGCCTACCTCTCCCAGCTGCAGGGCATGAACGCTCTGGAACTGGAAAACTTCAAGGCTCTGGATGCCGCCAATGTTGAAAACATCGATCAGACCTTTGAGAGAGTCACCGGAGCTGCAGCTATTGCCGGACTCGGCGGTACCGATCTGATGAACCATTTCAACCAGTATTTTAATACCTGGAAAAATGAAAGCCGGACCTCCCTGACAATTGCCGGCCGTAATTTTACAGAAAAACAGAACAGGCGCAGCGCCAGAGAGAACAGCAAGGCAGCCTTTGATATTATGAGATCCAACATCGATGAACTGGGCAACTATCAGTCCATCCGGGCAGAGAACGAGACGGCCGATCTGAACAAGGCGATCACCTTCAGTATCCTTTTCTATGTCATCATCGCAGCGATCTCGGTGATCCTCTCTTTTGCCTTTTCAACAGTCATCTCCAACGGCATCCTCAAATCCATCAGAGAGAACATCGACCTGGCGGAAAAACTCAAATCCGGCGATCTGACCGCAAAGGTCTTTACAAAGAGAGCCGACGAACTGGGCGATCTGGTCAGAGTCTTCAACGAAATGGCCGACAAACTCAGAAACGTGATGAGCGCTGTACAGGAATCCTCAGCCAATGTGGCATCGGGCAGTTCCCAGCTCTCCGAGAGCGCCCAGCAGCTTTCCACCGGAGCCACCGAGCAGGCTTCCTCAGCTGAGGAAGTTTCCGCATCCATGGAGCAGATGTCCTCCAGCATCGATCAGAACAGTGATAATGCCCAGAAGACAAGGCTTATTGCCGAAGATGTATCCGCCAAGGCTCAGGAGAGCGGAGAAGCGGTACATCATACGGTAGAGGCTATGAAGGAGATCTCCAGCAAGATCGGCATCGTCAGCGATATCGCCAGACAGACCAATATGCTGGCTCTGAATGCGGCGATCGAAGCGGCCCGGGCCGGTGAAGCAGGCAAGGGATTTGCCGTCGTTGCCGCGGAAGTCAGAAAACTGGCCGAGATCAGCCAGTCCTCAGCCATTTCCATCACAGAACTCTCACAGGACTCCCTCTCCATCGCGACAAAGGCGGGAGAGATGATCCGGTCTCTTGTAGATGAAGTCAGGAAAACAACAGACCTTGTGGAAGAGATTTCCTCAGCCAGCATGGAACAGAGCAACGGAATGGGACAGGTCAACGCCGCCCTTCTCCAGCTGGATACGGTAACCCAGCAGAATGCATCCTCCTCGGAGGAGATAGCCGCTACATCCCAGGAGCTGGCAGCCCAGGCAAGAGCCCTCCGGGAAGAGATCAGCTACTTCAAACTGACCGATTCCCGCGGCCCCACGGCCCTCGCCCTGGACAAGCCGAAGACCATAAAAGCCCTCCCTGTGGGAAGAGCATCCAATCCCGTTCAGCTCCCGAAGAAGAAGACCGGTCCTGCGGTTTTTCTTGAAGAAAAAGACGATCTGCTGCCCGGTTATCTGTCCGATTCGGACAAACAGGATAAAAGGGAAGCCGACAGCGACTTTGAAGAGTTCTGATTCCTAAAACGGCCGGAGCAGGGTATAGTGGACAGATGGAATTTCCCTATTCAACCTGCTTCGGTACTTTCACACTTCTCATGGAGACCGGAGACAGATCTCTCCGGCCCTGGGATGCCTCGGATGAACTGATTCTGCAGCTTGTTCACGATGAGTTTCCCGGTTCAGAAAAAATAATGGCAGTCAATGACAGCTGCGGTGCGCTGTCCGTTCCCCTGGCGGAAAGGACGGGAGCTTTGATCAGCGATTCTCTGTGTGAAACTGAAGAGATCCTCCTCAACCTTAAGGCGAATGGTAAAGCCCTGCCCTCCCTCGGTGCTACACCCGGAAAAACAACCGGGGAAGCGGATCTCATAGTAATGCGCATTCCCAAATCGCTGGACTATTTTCAATTCCAGCTGGAGTCCCTCTCCCGGTGCATACATGAACCGGTCCCCATCATAGCCGGGGGAATGAGCCGTCATCTGCCGGCGGCCTTCTTCTCCTGTTTTGAAAAGGCAGCAGATCAGGGCAGTTACTCCAGAATCATAAAAAAGGCCCGTTCCTACAGAGGTATTCTGACTCCCCGTCCCACTGATACGGACGGGACTTTTCCCTTCAGCAGATCAAAATCCTTTCTGTTCAACGGAAGTGAGTACCTCAGCCTGCCGGGAACCTTCTCACTGGGACGGCTGGACAGGGGCAGCCGGTTTCTCCTTGAGAATTTTCCCGAACTCCCCGAGCCGTCTCTCATCGTTGATCCGGGCTGTGGAACCGGTATTCTGGGAATGGAAGCTCTCAAACACTGGCCGGGTTCCGTTCTGAAATCCACAGACGAGAATGCCATGGCCGTCATGTCAGCGGTTGAAAATGCCCGGCTTCTGGGTCTGCAGGACCGCTGCGAGATCATGCAGAACAGTATTCTGAAGGGATTTTCCCCTGAATCAGCAGACCTGGCGGTATGCAATCCGCCCTTTCACAGGGGCCACAGGGTTTCGGTGGAAACGGGATTCTCCTTTATCAGGGAGAGTTCCAGGGTCCTGAAGAAGGGGGGACATTTTCTGGCCGTGGTCAACAGGACCCTGGGTTACGGGAATGTTCTGGATGAGATGTTTGAAAGCGTCCGCATCCTCCGGCAGAACAGGGATTTCACACTTCTCCTCTGCCGGAAATAAGATCTGTCAGCCTTCTCCGGTCATGGATGCGGGGTCCAGGAGTCTGTCGATCTCATCCTTGTCCAGAAGTCCTGATTCATACAGAACCTCCCTGACGGGCCGTTTCTCCTTGTAGGCCTTGTAGGCAAGCTGGGCGGCCTTGTCATAACCGATGCTCAGGGCGACCGGAGTAACCATGGCCAGAGAGCCCTCGATAGCCATCCGGCAGTTTTCTTCCTCCGCCTCTATTCCATCTACACAGTTAAGTGCAAATACACGGGCCGTAGACCCCAGAAGTTCCAGAGCCGTCAGGGTTTCATGGGAGATAAGGGGCATCATCATATTCAGCTGAAGGGGGCCGTGCTGATTGGCAATACTGACCGAAAGAGCCTTCCCCTGGATAAAAGCGGCAACCTGAATAACCATTTCGGGGATCACAGGATTGACTTTTCCGGGCATGATGGAACTTCCGGGCTGCAGGGAGGGAAGAATGATTTCGCCCAGACCCGACCTTGGTCCGCTGGTGAGCAGCCTCAGGTCATTGGCAATCTTCATCAGATCGCAGGCAATGGAATTGAGAACTCCCATAAGATCGACCTGGGAACTTCTGAAAGAGATGCCCTGAAACTTATTCTCCATGCTTGTGAAGGGAATTCCCGTCTCCTCCGCGATGCCCCTGATTGTTGTTTTTCCGAATTCCGGATGGGCATTGAGTCCCGTACCGATGGCGGTTCCTCCCAGAGGCAGTTCGCAAAGGGGTTTTCTCTGGGCCTCCAGATTCCTTCTTCCCTGTCCGATCTGGGCGGCAAAGGCTGAAAATTCCTGTCCCAGAGTCATGGGAACGGCATCCTGAAGATGGGTTCTTCCCAGTTTGATCACCGGGGCGAACTCTTTGGCTTTCTTTGAAAATGACTCCTCTAGGGCCTTCATCCCCGCAATAGCCTCTTCCAGCAGCAGCCGGTCGGCCAGTGTGACGGCGGTCGGTATGACATCGTTGGATGACTGCCCCTTGTTCACATGGTCATTGGGATGAACAGGCTTTCTGCTTCCCACCTCCCCTCCCAGGCTTACGTTGGAGAGATTGGATATGACTTCGTTGATATTCATGTTCCATGACGTTCCCGAACCTGTCTGGAAGACGTCGACGGGGAACTGTTCACTGCTGCCCTCTTTGATGATGCTGTCCGCACTCAGGGCGATGGCGGCCGACAGGCCCTTGTCCAGGAGTCCCAGGGAGGCATTGGCCAGGGCGCTGTGCTTTTTGATAAGACAGAGAGCCTTCAGCATATAGGGATGTATCCTCAGCGGAGAAACGGCAAAATTCTCCACAGCCCTCTGGGTCTGCGCCCCCCAGAGTGCATCGACTGGAAGAGATACTTCGCCCATGGAATCTGATTCAATTCTTTTTTTCGTACTCATTAAGAGCCTCCGATTGTATTAAAAAATAGGGGAATCAACCCCGGGAACCGAGACGGTCGACAGATCGGACCGGGCCGGACCGGCCGGAGGCTGGAGTAAATTCAGAACATCCTCAAAGACCTGATCTCTGATTGAGGGAACCTCATTGAAAAGACTGTGTTCACCGTCTGTATAATATTTAACATCAGAACGGGGGTATTTTTCCAGAAGAAAGGGAATATTGTACCGGAAATCGACAACCGAATCTTTCCTGCCCTGGAGTATGTGAAAAACCAGATCCTCCCGGGGCGTCATCAGTTCCATTCTGTCGTCCCAGTTCATGCTGGCATAGATCCAGGTGTAGGGAACGGTTCTGCTCTGCAGGGGGTCGTGGTATTCCACAAAATATTCGTATTCACTGTTTGAGCAGGAACCTCCGAATCGTCTGCCCACCCGGTCCTGGAAATTCCGGGTCAGAGCCAGTCCCAGGGGAGTCAGCTGCCAGCCCAGGGTCTTCACAAGGGGAGAAACCAGTACGATCTGTTCAAAATCATTTGAATAAGTATTGAGATACTCCATAATCACAGAACAACCCGTACTGTGTCCCAGACCATAAAAAGGCCGGGGCATTGTCTCTTCGGTATAAGAGAAAAATCCTCTGAAGGCGGAAGCGTATTCGCTGAAATCGCCGATTTCCACGGAGGGACCTTCGGAAAAACCGTGACCCGGCAGGTCAATGGCTGCCACGGTATAGTACTCTTTCACAAGACTTTTGATCATTTCGGTATTGGACAGGGTATGGTCGAGATATCCATGGAGAAGATAGACTGTCCCTTTGGATGGAGAGCCGGCGGGAGGTTCGAATATATAGGCGGCGATTTTCAATTCACCCGTCTGAACAGTCCCGAAACGGATTGTTCCGGGAATACCGTCGGCTCCGTAGTGACGGAAGTAATCTAGAGTTTCCTGTTTATACTCCCCCGAAATCAATGGAAGGGGCTTCATCTGTTCCCGGACCAGGGGAATGGTTTCGGGATTGAAGAGGTCACCTTCATAGAGTACTTCCGTCTGCCCCTCGGCCGTCAGCACGGCGGCCCCTGAACAAAGTATCAGGGAGGCAGAGACAGAAAGAAGGATTTTCCTGAGATCAGTCATAGAAGTTCATATTATTTCAAAGTCCCCGCTTGCTCAAGCCGGAGAACAGAACAGACAAAACGATAATGAATCGGTGCAATATCCCGTCCGCCCGGTCCGGCCGGGACGGAAGGGCCGCTTACTCGACGCTGAGGATATCCTTCATGGCTGTCAGAAAAGTATCCTTGGGAAGGGCTCCCTGAGACATCTGAGGTTTTCCTTCCTTGGGAATAAACAGAATGGAAGGGATACTCTGGATTCCGAAGGCTCCCGCCAGCTCCTGTTCCGCCTCCGTGTCGATTTTATAGACATCCATCTTACCTTCAAACTCGGTGGAAAGTTCTTCCAGAATGGGAGCCACCATCTTGCAGGGACCGCACCAGTCGGCGTAAAAATCTATGATACAGGGCTTGTCGCCCTTGAAATTCCACTCTTTTTCATTTTCGTAGTCAAAAACTTTATCCAGGAAATCCTGTTTAGTCAGATGCTGAGCCATGGAAGGCCTCCTTAATATTCTAAATTATATATATAAAAAATACTAATTTTATCGGTCCGGGTAAAGGGATAATGATAAAAAAAGATCTCTCCTATCAAAAATATTTAAATCCATATCGCTGAAGTTTGCAAATCCCCTTCAATTGTGGGAAACTCTAGCTTCAGAGCAGTCCTGTCTGAACTGCATTCTTATGAGAGGAGCCGTACCCAATGAATAAAACTGAACTGCCCGGATGGGATATGGGAATGTATGCCGGTTTTACATCGGATGAATATAAGAACGACAAGGCCGCCGTCGGGGATACCCTTGATGCCCTGTCGGAAAAACTGAAGAATGACAAACTGTGGTCAGACGCGCCGCTGACGGCCCTTGAAGAGATCATCCCGCTTCTCAACAAAGCCCACGATACCTATGAAAGCCTGGAATCCTACACCTACTGCCTCTACTCGACCAATACGGCGGATACTGCCGCACTGAATGCCCTCAATGCTCTTGAGGAACTGACAGTTCCCTTTACAGGAGTCCTTGTCAGACTCAAAAACAGACTGGCCGCATCGGGAACCGGAGCCGATGACTG
>QKJO01000181.1 GCA_003249275.1 Spirochaetaceae bacterium | reverse complement strand
GATGATCTGGACATAACCCTTTATGGAGTTATCCGCAATGATGGTCTCCGCCAGACTGATATCCGGCTTTTTCGGTTTCTCCCTGTCCAGGATCGGGTTGACCCAGGAACCGAGAAGTTCTCCCTCTTTTGAGAAGAGATAGACCTGCGCCGATCCCATCAGAATGCTGTTGGAGCTGTTCAGAACCTGCCTGCTGGTCGACCTGCTCAGTCCTTCCCGCTGCTGAAGCACCCCGATGAGGTAGTCCATGACCTCATTCCGCGATTCCTGTTCCAGCTGTTCATTCCAGTATTTGCGGGAGCTTTCATAGCCGAGAAGAAGGGATATGACAAGTAAAACACTATTCATAAGGATAATAAAGAAAAAAGCCGCCAGCATCCTGGCGTGCATTGATCTCATTTACTGTTTCCTGCAAACCTGTAGCCGTAGCCCCTTACAGTTTCGATCCAGTCGGGATTCTGAAGTTTGGCCCGGAGGGTTTTAATGTGGGTATCCACTGTTCTGTCATACCCCTCGAAAGAGTACTCAAGACAGCGGTCCAGTATCTGCTCCCGGGAGACAACGGCTCCGCCATTGGAAGAGAGATACAGGAGAATTTTCCACTCCGCGGCAGTCAGCTTCAGAAGCTGATTGTTCAGCATGGCTTTGTGGGAGTCCTCATCGGTTGTCAGTACCTGACCGCTCAGAACCCAGCCCTGCGTTTTTTTCTGAGGAAGAGCTGTTCCCGTTCTTTTCAGGACTGCTCCGACCCTCAGTACCAGTTCCTTGGGAGAGAAGGGTTTGACGATATAGTCATCCGCTCCCACCTCGAACCCGGTGATCCTGTCAGACTCGGACTCTCTTGCCGTCATAAAAATGATGGGGATGTCCGATTTCTGTCTGATTTCCTTGGCAAAAATAAACCCGTCTCCGTCCGGGAGCATGGCATCCAGAATTAAAAGTTCCGGATTTCTCGAAGCGATCGCCTCTTTGACTCCGCCCAGAGCTTCAAACTCTTCCACCTCATAATCAGAGAGTTTCAGATACCCTGAAACCGCTTCCCGGATCGATTCATTATCTTCAATTACAAAAATCAGTGCCATGGAATTATTCTGAACGAATTCCGCCGATTTTACCAGCCCTTTTTCAGGCGGGTGTCAAATTCTCCGGTTACCAATCATGACAGTACCGGTAGTGGAAGGTTTGAAGAAAGGGTGGAGCTTTTGTGAAGCCTTAATTGCTGCATCGATGACTCCGGAAAGTCTTCAGAGGGTGCATCTTTACCAATCTCTTTCCTTTTATAAGGGAGTATGTTAAAATCGCCCCTGCAAAACAGATATGACAGGAAGGTTATCGAGATGAGCGGAAAAGTGGTTCTGACAGGAATAAAACCGACGGGTATGCCCCATCTGGGAAATTATCTGGGGGCGATCAAACCGGCTCTCGAACTGGCCGAAACCTATGAAGCCAGGTACTTCATTGCCGATTATCACTCACTGAATTCAATCAAGGATCCCCTGCTTCTCAAATCTTATACCTATGAAATCGCCGCCTGCTGGCTGGCCTGCGGTCTTGATCCGGAAAAGACGCTCCTCTACAGGCAGTCGGATGTTCCGGAAACCTTCGAACTGACAACCATGATCATGGCTTTTACGTCCAAGGGTCTGATGAACCGGGCTCACGCCTACAAAGCCCAGGTTGATCAGAATAAGGAAAAAGGCAAACCCGAGGATCACAATATCAATATGGGGCTCTATACCTATCCCGTTCTGATGGCTGCCGATATACTTCTGTTCGATACCAACCTGGTGCCTGTCGGTAAAGACCAGGTTCAGCATATCGAAATGGCAGTGGATATCGCTCAGGCTGTCAACCGGAATTATAATCAGGAACTCCTGGTTCTTCCCGAGGCTTTTGTATCCGAATCCACTCAGGTGGTCGTGGGACTGGACGGGCGGAAGATGAGCAAGAGCTATGACAATACGATTCCCCTCTTTCTGCCCGAGAAGAAGCTTAAAAAACTCTGTAATAAAATTGTGACAAACTCCCAGACCGTTGAGGAACCGAAAGATCCCGATACCTGCAATGTTTTTACCCTTTACAAGCTTTTTGCCACTAAAGAGGAACAGGATAAACTGGCGGCAAAATACCGCGCCGGCGGCATGGGCTGGGGAGAGGCAAAGGGAGAGCTTTTCAGGGTTCTCAATACCGCCATTGCGCCGATGAGAATGAGGTATGACGAACTGATGAAGGACACTTCCTATATTGACCGTGTTCTGGCCGAGGGAGCGGATAAGGCCCGTTCTCTGGCTACTGCCAAGATCAGACTGCTGAGAAAGGCAATGGGGTTTGATCTTTAATTATTCTTAATAAATTCTTAAGATACCGGTTTGCAAAGAGGAATTCTTTACTGAATTCCTCTTTTTTTATCTGATGGCCTGAATCTTGCACTCCTTAAAATGAAAAGGAGTTTACTATATGATGGATTATATGACTCACCAGGTGCTCGTTTATCAGAGTACAGTTTCCGATGGGGACAGGGGGGAGAATCACCGGGTACTGATGGATGAACTGAGCCTCCATGTCTATACCTTCCCCGGCTACCGGAAGTCACTGAGAGAAGAAGAGTGGAGCGATTTTCTTCTCAGCGTCACCAACAGGCTTCATACGATTGTGATGAACTTTGAATACCGGGGGCTTTCCTTCCTCTGTTATCTGAACAAGGTGCTCTCCTGGCAGCTCAGGACATTCTACAGAGACGATCAGAAGTGCAGAAATGAAGAGTGGATTCATGAGAGGGAATCGATCATTGAATACGATTTCTGCAGAGAGAATGAGGATGCCGAGTTTTCTCTGATCGAGAAACTGAAATGCATTGTCGAAACATCAAAAATGACTCCGGTTAGAATGGAATCACTCAAGCACAGGCTTCTGCTCATGGTTCTTAAAAATATAGCATCCCTGAGTGAAGACGACTATCTCGGCGCCTTCCCTTTTCTGGGTCCCTCAAAGCAGAAGGCTGTTCTCCTCCGGTCGGAACTTCTGACGGCACTGGAGAAGAAGTGCCGCCGCAGAGAGATTCTGACCCTCAAGAGAAACGAGAACTATTTCAGGCTCAATTTTCACGAGAAAAAAAGATCCTCCTGTGTAGACCGTCATCAGTGCGCTTCTCTTGAAAACAGATCCTGTCTGTACCGCAGAAGAATCCGCAGACTGGATGAACAGTTGAAAGCCATCCCCCTCATGCCCAGTAACGAGGATATTGCCGGGGTCCTGAAGATTCCCAAGGGATCGGTGGATTCAGGACTCTTCTACCTGAGATCCTATCTGGAGAAACTGAAAGAGAAAGTCAGGTTGCGCTGACCCCGCCCTTTGGATTATCTTCATGTTATGGAAATAGTACTCGCTACAGGAAATATGCATAAGAAAAGGGAGCTGGAGAAGATTCTCTCCGGCCACAGGATACTCATTCCCTCCGATCTGGGACTGATTTTTGATTGCGATGAGACGGGCCGGACCTTTATGGAAAATGCTCTGCTTAAGGCTGAGACGCTGTATGCCCTGGCAGGCAGACCGGTTCTGGCGGATGATTCGGGACTCTGCGTCAGTGCTCTGGACGGAGGTCCGGGCATCTACTCCGCCAGATACGGTTCCGACCAGGAAGGGACGCTTCTGACCGATGCAGACCGGAATGTTCTCCTTTTGAAAAATATGGAGGGAGCGGCAGACCGGTCCGCCTTCTTTGTCTGCGCCATGGTTCTTATCACCGCTCCCTACAGGGTGTATTCGGTACAGGAATCTTTTGACGGTTGGATTGCCGACTCGCCCTTCGGCGGGGGAGGCTTCGGTTATGACCCCGTTTTCGTGGATGCCCTGTCGGGCAGGACGGCGGCCGAACTCTCGGAAGAAGAGAAAAATCTGGTTTCCCACAGAGGAAAGGCCGGCAAGGTCATGAGAGCCATACTGGAGGATATCGCATGAGCAGCATCATCAAAGAGAGAAAGGATATACCCGCATCTGACAAATGGAAACTTGACTCCCTTTTCCGGGATGAACAGGCCTGGGAGGAGGGTCTGAAGGAGCTGGAGGCTCTGATTCCCGAAATCGGCAGCTTCAAGGGAACTCTGGGGGAGTCGGCAGGGAGACTTCTGGAATGCCTTGAATTCTTCAACAGGCTGGAGATTCTGGATGAGCGCCTGGGGTACTATGCCATGCTCCGGAAGGAGGAGAACGTGGCCGACAGTTCCTCCATGGGCCGGTTTTCAAGGTATGTCTCCGCTGCCACCAGATGCAGCGCCGCATCCAGCTATCTGAAGCCTGAGATTCAGTCATTGCCGGAAGACCGCCTCAACTCCTATCTGAAGGATCCTGTATTGAAGGAGTTTCGTATTCCGCTGGAAAGAATGATCCGGTTCAAACCCCATATTCTCTCTGAGGGAGAGGAAAATCTGCTGGCTCTCCAGGCCGAGTCCGCCCAGACAGCCCGGAAAGCCTTCTCCGCCCTCACCAACGGGGATATGAAATTCGGGACCGTCACTGTGAAGGGTGAAGAACGTGAACTGACGAACTCCACCTATGGCGTGTTTCTCCTTGATCCCGACAGAGCGGTCCGCAAGGAGGCCTATACCCGGTTTTACAGCTGCTTCGACGATCATAAAAACACCCTTGCCGAACTATACGGGGGCAGCGTCCTCAGAGATGTCTATACTTCAAGAGTCAGGGGATTCAAATCATCCCGGGAAGCCAGTCTTTTTCCCGACAATGTCCCGCTGGAGGTCTATGACAATCTGGTGGCGTCGGTTTCGGAAAATCTGAAGCCTCTCCACAGGTATTACAGCCTCAGAAAAAAGGTTCTCGGACTGGAGGATCTGAGACTCTATGATACCAAGGTTTCCCTGATCCCGGATATGAGTGTCAGGCACAGCTATGATGATGCAGTGGATGTGATCATGAAGGCCCTGTCCCCGATGGGAGACGAGTACGTCCGTGTTCTGAACTCTGGTCTGACGGGCGGCTGGGTGGACCGGTATGAAAACAAGGGGAAACGGTCGGGCGCCTTTTCCGCAGGTTCCTACAAGGGAGAGCCCTACATCCTCATGAACTTCAAGGAGGATGACATACGGGATGTGTTCACCCTGGCCCACGAGGGCGGACATTCCATGCACTCCTGGTATTCGGTCCGGAACAATCCCTTCCAGTACTACAACTATACGATCTTTGAGGCCGAAGTGGCGTCCACCTTCAATGAGCAGCTTCTGGGACGATATCTTTTGGACCACAGTGCATCGAAGGAGATGACTCTTTACCTTCTGGGTCGGCAGATTGACGATATTCTGGCCACCATCTACCGGCAGACCATGTTCGCCGAATATGAGCAGATCTGTCATGCCCTCGCCGAGGAGGGACAGCCTCTGACCGTGGACAGACTCCGGTCTGAATACAGAGCCCTGCTGGAGAAATATTTCGGCCGGGATGTTGTACTGGATGAGGCCGCCGACCTGGAGGGGCTCAGGATTCCCCACTTCTACAACGCCTTCTACGTCTACAAGTATGCCACGGGACTCTCGGCTGCCATGGCTCTTTCGGACATGGTTCTGGAAGGGGGCGTCAGAGAGAGGGAGAACTATCTGAATTTCCTCAAATCGGGAGGCAGCAGATTTCCCCTTGAGTCCCTGAAGACCGCCGGAGTGGATATGAGCCGTCCCGATGCCGTCAACAGAGCCCTGGGACGTTTTGCCTCACTTGTCGATCAGATGGAGAGTGAACTCCTTCAGTGAGATTTTTCAACCCGGGTCCAGTCCATTGTCTGGCCTATGGCTGATGCCAGGGCCTCCATGGCGCTGTCCGTGTGATAGAGCATGGGGGCTTTGCGCACTTCGATCTGTCTGTTCTGTTCGGTGATTCTGACGGCGCCGTGGTGGGTGTTCTGCATGAGCTGGGAGTATTTGCCCTCCGAGTCTCCGAGATGAATCTCCCCGTTGCACAGACAGAAGTAGGCGGTATCGGCATCCTCTCTCTGCATATAAAAGGAGGTTCCTCTGATACCGGCCACTACGGCTCCCGATTCGATTCTGAAGACGTCATCCATGGACTGGATCAGAGTTCCGATATTCCTGAGGACGGCTGCCGCCGCACCACGGTCCAGGGAGACAGTGGAGTCCCTGAAGGAGATTCTGAGAATGGAATCTTCGAAAATTTTAATAATGTTGCTGCCCAGAAACTGGATCTCGCAGTACCCGTCACCCGATGTGGCGACTACGGCGCCATCGTTAACCGTGTCACCGGGCTGAGCCGATTTTCCGCTGATCGTGACCGAACCGTCCATGGCGATGATCTTGCCTGTTATGACGGCTGATGTTCCGCTGTTCCTCGTCTTTTCATTGGTACAGGAGAGAATGAGAAGAAGGGGCAGAATGAGGACCAAAAATTTGACTTTCATATGAACTCCTCCAGGCGACCGCAGCCGAATGTAAGCTCCGGTTTCATTTTTTATTCCGGGCCCGCAGGCCTTTTAACTCTTTTCAATTGAAATGAATTGATCAATAAATTCCTATCTGCTACTATCACAATACTATGCTGGATTTTAAATTTATCAAAGACAATCTGGACGCTGTCCGGGAAAACATTAAAAATCGTAACGTTTCTGCCGACCCGGACAAGGTTGTGGAGCTCTATGACCTCCGCAACACGGTTCTCCAGGAACTGGAAGATCTAAGACGGCAGAGGAATGAAAATGCCGGTAAGATGAAGGGAAAACTGGACAATGACGTCCGTCAGGCCCTCATTGAGGAAGGGAAAGGCCTCAAAGAGAAGATCGCCCAGGTGGAAGCCCGTCTGGAAACTCTTCTGGAAGAGCTGAAAGCCGCAGCGGTTCTCATTCCCAATATGGCCCACCCCGAGGCTCCCGTCGGCAAAGAGGACAAGGATAACCTGGAGATCCTCAGAAGCGGAACCGTTCCGGAATTCGCCTTCAAAGCCAAAGACCATGTGGAACTGGCGGAAGCCCTGGACCTGGTGGATTTTGAAAACGCC
>QKJO01000019.1 GCA_003249275.1 Spirochaetaceae bacterium | reverse complement strand
TTCAGTTTACCGGGGATCTGCCAGAATTTCATCAGACTGATGTCGAAGAGCATGGTCCCTACTGTTTCCAGATGGCAGATGGAACCCTGATTGTAAGCCACAAAGGGGAGATCATACTTTTTTATAAGTTCCTGCAGTCCGGCCGTCAGTCTGTCTCCGGCCCGTCCGGCCTTCTCGACGGCCCCCGTTTCTTCCATTTCCACAAGGGTATAGTACCCCGCTGCCGAGCTTAAGGGGTTGGCTGCCATGGTGCCGCCCACATGGGCCTTCTTTCCCTTTTTGCCGCCCACGCCTCCGGCCAGAAAATCCATGATTTCATCCCTGCCGCCAAGACCTCCGGCCGAGGGGTAGCCTCCGGCCACCACCTTGCCGAAGACTGTGAGATCCGGGGTCACGCCGAAATAGCCCTGGGCACCACTCAGTCCCAGCCGGAATCCCGTGACCACCTCATCAAAGATCAGAAGGGCGCCGTAACGATCGCAGAGTTCTCTGACCTGTGCGGGATACTCCTTCGGCAAAGGTCTTGTTCCGCTTTCCGGACCGATGGGTTCCAGGATCACGCAGGCCGTTCCTCCCCTCAGGGTGTTCCGTCTCAGAACCCTCTTCAGAGCCCGGATATCTCCCGGATAGGCCTCCTGGGTGTATCTGTAGCAGCTGGAGGGGATGCCGTGGGATTCCAGACCCCCTACACCGGGAATCCTGTTTCCATAGGAGAGCTGGTCGCTCCATCCATGGTAGGCGCCGCCCATTTTAACAACATTTTTCTTCTTTGTTGCCAGCCGGGCGACTCTGATGGAGGCCATGCAGGCTTCCGTGCCGGAGCCGAGCATCCGGAATTTGTCCACACCCGGATAGTGATCCACTATGAACCGGGCCAGCTTCATCTCATATTCATGGAAAAGACCGGTGACGGGTCCCGTCGTATTCAGTACCCGGATGACCTTCTCTCTTACCGACTCGGGGTTGCTGCCCAGAACCGTGGGGCCTCCCGCCTGAAGGAAGTCGATGTACTCGTTTCCGTCCACATCGGTCAGGATGGCGCCTTCCGCTTTATCGAAGGCCAGCGGGAAAGGGTAGTTGAAGGCCAGGTTATGCTGGACACCGCCCTTGATTACCTTGCCTGCCTCTTCCAGTAGAGACCTGGATTTTGTGCATCGGGAGTTGAAGTATTCCAGGTAGTTTTCCAGGGCTTCCTTCTTCAGGGTTCTTATAGGCAGGCTGATCAGGTGCTCCAGCTTTTTAATGACCTCTTTCGCATCGGGATATTCTGAAATGGCAAAACCTGTATTCATTGAATGAAACCTCCGGTAACCCTTTATAATGGATGGTGAGTGGTCACTCACTTTTTGGAATTATATCACGTTTCAGGCGGATGACAATATCATTTTGCCCGGTTGAATCAGAATCTCATGCTGCGCAGGTGCCGGGAAGAGGGGTTTCGGAGCTTGTCCGACGGGAAAGGATGGAGTAGTATCCTTTTTATGTCAGGAATCTATCACAACGGAACATTTGACCGTATCCCGGATGAGAAGAAACAGAGAATCCTCTCTGTGGCACTGGAGGAATTCGCCTCCAGGGGGTTCAGCGGAGCCAATACCAACGATATCGCCCGGAAAGCGGGCATATCCATAGGATCTCTGTACAAGTACTTCCGGACGAAGGAGGATTTTTTTCTGACAGTGGTCAGCAGCGGCATCCGTCAGCTGGAATCCATCCTCAAGGGCATCATGGAATCGGGAGGCGCCCTGGAAGACCAGATTGAATCCCTTCTGAGAACGATTCTGGAACACTCCCGTTCCAACGGCGATATCATCAGAATCTATAATGAAATGACTACGGAAGGCAATGCGGAACTGATCAGGCGTCTCTCCTCCGAGCTGGAAGCGGCCTCGGCCCGCTGCTTCAGGGATGTGATTCAGAATGCGGCGGACGAGGGAGTCATACCCGGTGATATCGATGTGGGAGTCTTTGCCTTTGCCCTGGACAACCTGTTCATGTCTCTCCAGTTTTCCTATGCCAGCGACTACTACAGGGAACGGATGAAAATCTTTCTGGGGGATGACGTCTTTGACCGTGACGAGCAGATCATTTCCGAAATGCTCAAATTCATAAAAAGAGCCTTTACACTGGGTGCCTGAATAACAGTTTTCAAGCTGACATTTCTCTGGTAGACTGAAAGTGAGCCGCCACTCATTGTCTGGCGGCAGCCGGGAGGTTCGAGTGGATCAGACCCTGTATGCCATTGCCTATGATATCGGAACTACCGGAATCAAAACATGCCTGTTCGAAATCTCGCAGAAGATCACACTGCTGGCAAGCGCCATGGACGAGTACGGTCTTCAGGTACTGGAGAACGGAGGAGCGGAACAGAATCCCGAAGACTGGTGGAAGGGGATGGCCCGAACCACCCGCCGGGTTCTGGAAAAGTCGGGCATCGCCGGAGAGCAGGTCGGAGGGATCTCCTTCTGTTCACAGATGCAGGGACTGGTTCTCGTCGATGACAGGGGAGAAGCCGTCCGGCCCTGCATGAGTTACATGGATCAGCGGGCAGGGGATGAAAAGAGCCGGTCCGTGGGGCGGGGCCTGCAGATCCAGGGAATCAACATATTCAAAATCCTCAAGTCTCTCATCATCAACGGAGCCGCTCCGGCCAGTGTAAAAGATCCCCTATGGAAGTATCTCTGGGTCCGCCGGCATGAGCCGGAGCTGATGAGCCGGGTCTGCAAATGGCTGGATGTGAAAGACTTTCTCATCGGCCGCTGTACCAACCGCTTTGTCATGACAGAGGATTCCGCCTTTGCCACCTTCCTCTACGGTTACAGGAAAAAGGAATGGAGCCCGTCTCTGTGCAGAATGTACGGTATCGACAGGAACCATCTGCCGGAAGTTGTGACTTCCACGACCCGGATCGGAAATCTCACGGAGGAAGCCGCCGGGATTCTCGGACTTTCGACAGGCTGTGCTGTTTTCGGCGGCGGCGGAGACGCCACTCTGATCGGGGTGGGCGCCGGAGCGGTCCGCAAGGGGGATACTCACATCTATTCGGGCACATCGGGATGGATCTCTACAGTGGTGGACAGAATGACAATCGATGTGACCCATATGATCGCATCGGTCATCGGAGCCGAACCGGGGCGGTTCAACTATTTCGGAGAGCTGGAAACTTCGGGGAAAAGCCTGGAATGGGTGAGGGACCATCTGGCCCTGGACGAGATAGGCATCTATCTCAATAAACAGGATATCTCACAGGGACCGGAATCGATCCGGCGGAGCCTGTATGACCATCTGTGCGAGAGCATCCGGGATGTCCCCGCCGGATCCGGTGGGGTTATCTTCACACCCTGGCTTCATGGAAACCGCTGCCCCTTCGAAGACTCCCGCGCCAGGGGGATCTTTTTCAATATCAGTCTGGATACGGGGAAGAGGAAGCTGATCCGGGCTGTCATCGAGGGGATCTGCTATCATACCCGCTGGATGATGGAGGCATCAAGCCGCAAAGCGCAGGTGTCGGACCATATCCGGTTTGTGGGGGGCGGGGCCATCTCTCCCCTGATCTGTCAGATCATGGCAGATGTAACAGGTCATCCCATCGACTCGGTGGAGAATCCCCAGAACGCGGGGGCCGTGGGAGCGGCGGTCTGCTGCGGCATCGGACTGGGACAAATCGGCGGATTCGACGCGGTCAGAGATTTTGTTCCCGTCAGCCGGACCTTCCTCCCGGATAAGGACCGGCGAGAAGTTCATGACCGGAACTTCAGGGTCTTCAAATCTCTCTATAAAAGCAACAGAAAAAACTTCAAAGTTCTGAACGGAATCTAGTTTACACCGCACAGGGCGCTGCGGCTCTTTTCGAAGATGAGCTGCTCTCTGATACCGAGAACATCGGCGGCCTGTCTTGCAATTGTCTGATTCAGCCAGTTGGGTTTGTGGGCATCCGAACCGAGAACAAAGCGGAAACGGTGCAGGTGGGGGGTAAAATAGCCCACGTAATCCTCGGCCTTCCAGATGTATCTGTTGTTGATTTCCAGAAAACAGCCCGTGGGCACCTTGTTCAGATCGGCACCGATGGCGATGGGGTGGGATACAATCACCGGTTTTCCCGTATCAAGGAGGATTTCGGCTCCCCTGTATTCGGATGCCTTGTCCCGGCAGTGGTAGATGTAGTAGTCAAAGGGGTAGTCTACGGCCTCCCGGGCATCGGCGCTGTCATTGACTTCGCATCCGCAGTAGAAACCGTTGGCGTAAAGCCTTCTCCGGTATTCTTCAAACACGGAACCTTTCAGATATTCAAAATGATCACTGATTCCTCTGATGTCGGCATGGTTGAGCCGGGCGATGAATTCAACAGTCTGCTGAGGTTCCACCGCACTGTCGCCGGAGGAGTAGGTGGTGTGGATGTGAAGATCCTGGATGATCGTGTGGTTCATGGTGCTTCATTATCCCGAATTCGGTCCTGATGGTACAGGGAGCAGGATCATTGTAAATTGAAAGATTTTGACCTAGACTTTGATTTGTCAGCATCCGCAGTGAGCGGAGAGTGTCATGGAGAGGAAGAAACCATGCTTAGTTCGCTGAAATCGAGAATCCTGTCCGGAATACTGGGAATCCTTTTTCTGACAGGTTTTTCATTCCTCTTTCTTGTGCTGGGTGCTTCGGAAAAAGTTCTTCTCAATGTCCAGAGAGAGCATGCCCATAACATGACCGAAACCGTTCTGCTGAATGTGGAGAATGAATATCAGAGCATCCTTTTTCACAAGGAAGCCTCCCTTTATAAACGGAAGAGTGAACTCGGGAATATCATCGCCCTTGCGGTCGCATCCGTCGACGGGTACTATCGGAATTTCAAGTCGGGAATGATGAGAGAATCCGAAGCCAAAGCCCGGGCGGCGAAGGTCCTTGAAGATTTCAGGTACGACGACGGGACGGGTTACATCTGGATCAATGATACCGAGCGGCCCTATCCAAGAATGATCATGCACCCCATTCTCCCCGAACTGGACGGTACAATCCTGGATGACAAATCCTTCAACAAGGCCCTGGGCATACAGAAAAATCTGTTTGTGGCCATGGTCGATACCGCCCTGAACAGGGGAGAAGGTTATGTGGATTACCTCTGGCCCAAACCGACAGCCGACGGTCTCTCCTCGGAGCAGCCTAAAATTTCCTATGTCCGCCTCTTCCGGGAATGGAACTGGGTTCTCGGAACGGGGATCTATGTGGATGATATTGAAAAGGATGTTCAGGAACGGATTCATGCCGTCCTGGATGAGCTTAAGGATACCTTCTCCAATGTCAGGATTGCCGAAAGCGGTTATATGTTCATCTTCAACGGAAAACAGGAATTTCTCGTCCATCCGTCTATGGAGGGTTCCGACGGTAAGGGCATCATCAATCCGGAAACGGGAAACTCCATTCTTACAGACATGATCCTGGCATCGGCCTCTCCCGATGTACCCTTTGAGTATATCTGGGACAAACCGGGGCATGAGGGCGATTTCAGGTTCAGGAAATTGGCTTACATCCGTTATTTTGAGCCTCTGGACTGGTATATTGCCTCTTCCATCTACATGGATGAGATTGTAAAACCGGCCCGCGTTGCGGGCAGACAGGTCATTCTCATCTTCTGTCTTTTTGTCCTGGCTTCTGTCATTCTGGCTCTCCTTCTCTCCCAGAATCTGACCCGCCCGCTGAGAAAGCTGATGCTGGCCGCCCAGGAGATCGAAAAGGGAGGACGTCCGGAAGGGGAGATCCCCGTCAGCGGCACCATGGAGACGAGAGAGCTGGGCATTATCCTGAGCAACATGCTCAGGTCGGTCCGGAAGACGGGAGATCAGCTGCAGCAGGCTCAGAAGATGGAGACAGTAGGAAATCTGGCCGGTGGGCTTGCACATGATTTCAACAACATGCTGGGCGGCATAGTCGGAACCCTGTCTCTGATAGAAAATAAACTGGAGACGGAAGGCTCGGTCGGAAAAGACAAGATGGAAGAGTATATGGCCATCATGAACGACTGCAGCGCCAGAGCTTCAGGTATGGTCCGGCAGCTTCTGACTCTGTCACGAAAGCAGGAGTTCTCCTTTTCCATCGTTGATCTGAACCTTCTGGTGGAGCGGGTCATGCAGATCTGCGAAGGCTCCTTTGACAAATCGGTCCGCCTGGAGCCGGTTCTGCTGAAAAACCCCGCCTGGGTGAAGGCCGATGCCACCCAGATTGAGCAGGCCCTCCTTAATTTCTGCATCAACGGAGAACATGCCATGACCCTGATGAGGAGCAGGGGAGAACCCTGGGGCGGAACACTGACCGTTTCCATTGAGGAAACCGATCTGGATTCCTACTACTGTCAGACCCATCCGGAAGCAAGGGTGGGACGGTACTATCTGCTGAATGTCGTGGATACGGGTGTGGGTATGGATCTGCAGACGGCGGCCAAGATTTTCAATCCTTTTTTTACAACCAAAAAAAAGGGGGACGGTTCCGGGCTGGGTCTCTCCATGGTCTACAACATCATCAAGATGCATGACGGTTTTATCGATGTCTATTCGGAACCCGGTCGGGGAACGAGCATGAAGGTCTACCTCCCCCTTCAGAGCGAATATCCCGCTCCTGAAACGCCGGAATTGAAGGAGGAGGGTCTTCGGAAGGAAGAAGGGGTCATTCTTGTGGTCGATGATGAACGGGCCATGCGGAGCACGGCGGGTGAAATCCTTACGACAATGGGGTTCAGCGTCATGATTGCCCGCAACGGTCTGGAGGGAGTGAGTGCCTATGAGAAGCACTGCAGCGAGATAGATGCGGTTCTTCTGGATATGGCTATGCCGGAGATGTCGGGTAAGGAGGCCTTTCTGAGGATGAAGGAGATCAATCCCGATGTGAAGGTGGTCCTTACCTCCGGATTCAGACAGGATGAGAGGGTGGAGGATCTGATGAGACGGGGTGTAAAGATCTTTGTACAGAAGCCATACACCTTTGAAAAACTGTCTGAGGTTTTCCATAGGCTTCTCAAGACATGAGACAGGGCTCGACCTCCCCCTTCCT
>QKJO01000027.1 GCA_003249275.1 Spirochaetaceae bacterium | reverse complement strand
GTGTCGGAGAGGGTCTTAAAGAAACCCACTATACTGCCCCATCGGATCAGACAGGAATTGTTCTGATACAGCTAAAGGACAGCTACGGCTCCGTTGTCAGCTCGAAGATTACGGTGGTTTCCGGTTCCGGAAACACGTCCCTTACACTCAGCCCGTCGACGATCTCGATCTATCTGGGAAAAAGTGCAGCCCTAGTAGCATCAGGCGGTACCGGCGGTTATTCCTACGCCCTGGTACAGAGCATCGGGGGTACAGGAGAATCCCTTGCGGGAAATCTCTATACCGCCCCGACAGATATCGGGGGGACTGCCAGGATCAGGGTAACCGACAGCAAGGACCATACGGCGGACGCGACTGTCCGGGTCTACACCCAGTCACCGGCGATTCCGGATGTTGACTACGGCCTCAGCGCACTGGTTCACACCGGTGTGGCCGAAGGGGGCGGAGCACTCACCGGAAACTTCACAATTACCAATAACGGCAGTGAAGCCGGTTCGGTGACTGTTTCCTGGTCGGTCTATTATTCAACAGACGATACGATCAACAGCGGGGACACGATCGTTTCCCACGGCGCTTTATCGGCGCTGGGCGCCAGCCCCGCAAATACTTCCGTCCCTTTTTCCGGAACCTGGCCCTATCCGGAAGTGGACACGACCTATTACATCATAGCCGCCGTACAGGCCTATGACGATGTGGATTCTCTGGATAATACGGCATCTCTCGCTGTTCCGATCAATGCAGTGATTAAACCCGATGTGGATTATATTGTAACCGGTGTGACTGCCTCTTTTACCACCGTCACCAATTCAACAGCCATCGACAACGGGGTCGGGTACAACATTTATAACAGAGGTGACTCGGATGGAACTGCGGCTGTTTCATGGAGTGCCTACCTCTCCACCGACAATGAATGGGACGCTTCGGATGTTCTGATTACCGGTTCGGAAGGATCGACAACCGGGATGGTTTCAGACAGCTACTACTGGGTGGGTCTGACCGGAACCTGGCCGTCGACAACGGGAAATTATTACTACATCATCAAACTCAGTTCGACCGAAGACGTTAATGCAACTAACAACTATCTGGCGCTGCCGGTGACCATCCAATAACCGGCTGTCATTTTCTGCCGGACCGCTTTTTTCCGGAGGCAGATCCGGACTTGAGAAAGTTATAGACTTCTGTGGCCGCATCGCCCGTAACGCCGTCCCCCAGGATAAATCCCTGCCGGGAACGGGTCTGGACGATCACCATCCGGAAAAGACGGACAACAGAGATGATATCGCGAAATGGAACATGGGAGGATTTCCCGTCAGACCCTGTGGTGATACCCGTTTTATCGATGGAAATCTCCATATCCCGGGGCATCCTGCCGACAATTCTCCTGCAGCGGAGAAAGATCAGCAGGGGCTGAAAAACCGGGAACAGAAGTATCCCGGCTGTGATTAAAATTCTGATCCCTGCATCGGCACCCGGCCAGAACCGGACGGCCAGCAGGATCATGGATACAGTGAAAACCAGATTGATCACGGCCGGAAATGACCTGTAGATGTTGGTCATTGTCAAAACCCAGAGACTCACCGGTTTTACACTGTATCTGAACCTGTATTCTTTTCCCAATCCGCAGCCTATTTAAACAGTGAGGGCAGGAAGAGGCTGATACCTGGGATAAATGTCACAAGCATCAGAGTGATTATCATGAGCAGGTAGAAAGGCAGGGTAGCCTTGACCACCTTCTCGATGGAGACCTTACCTACGGCTGAACCGATGAAGAGGACCGAACCGACAGGAGGGGTCAAAAGACCGATACCGCAGTTCAGAATCACCATAATACCGAACTGAATAGGATCAATTCCGATGTTGGTGGCGATGGGCAGCAGGATCGGTGTGGCGATCAGGATGATGGGAGCCATATCCATGATGCACCCCAGAATCAGAAGGATCAAATTCAGCAGCAGGGCCAGAAGAATCTTATTCTCCGTCAGTCCCAGGATGGCCTGGGCTGCCAGTGTGGGAACATTCAGACGGGTCAGAAGGAATCCGAAGATACTGGAAGTTGAAATCAGAATCAGAACAATGGATAATGTGTCCACACACTGATCCAGGACCCTCCAGACTCCTTTCCAGTCCAGACCTCTATAGATGAAAACACTGACGATCAGGCTGTAGATTACTGCGATGGCCGCGGATTCGGTGGCTGTAAAGATACCGCCGACGACACCGACCACAACGATCAGAACCGCTGCCAGAGCCCAGAAGGAGATACCGATCTGTTTGAACAGGTTCAGAAGGTTGAACTTGTCACCCTTGGGATACTTCCGTCTGACGGAGATGATATAGGAACCGACCATCAGGGTACCAGCCAGAATGGCTGCGGGCAGATAACCTGCCAGGAAGAGGCTGCCGATGGAGATTCCTCCGGCGGTGGTTGCATAGATAACCATATTGTGACTGGGGGGAACAAGAAGTCCCTCACAGGAACTGGTGATGGTAACGGCTGTTGAAAAGTCGTCGTCGTAGCCCTGTTCCACCATCATGGGGATCATGATGCTTCCGAGGGAAGCCGTATCTGCAGCGGCTGATCCGGAGATTCCTCCGAAAAAGTAGGAGGAGACAATATTGACCATCGCCATACCGCCCCGCATCCAGCCGACAAAGGCATTGGCCAGGGCGATCAGTTTTTCCGAAATACCGCCGCTTCCCATGAGGTATCCCATGGTGATGAAGAAGGGAACGGCCATCAGGCTGAAGGAACTGATCCCTTTGACCATCTGCTGTGCAACCGTGGAAAGGGGAAGCCCCTGATACAGAAGACAAAGTATGGATGACAGAGCCACCGCGTAAGCGATGGGGAACCGGATCAGAATGAACAGAAAAAAGCTTCCCAGAAGGATGAAAATTGCCATGCTATTTACAATCATTACTCAATCTCCTCACCGAGAACCAGAACTTTAATCTGGTTATAGAGTGTTTCAAACTCAAAGATCACCATGGCTACTCCGGCCAGGGGGATCGGAAAATACATCCAGAATCTGGAGAGATTGGGCATACTGACATAAAAACCTCTGGAACCGAGCTTCTGTGCATAGTTCCATCCTACAAAAATCATGACAAATCCCAGAATCATAACCGCAATATCCGCTATCAGGTCCAGTACGGCAATGACCTTTCTGGGGATATACATGTCCAGAGCCGTCATTCTGATGTGGGCTTTGCGACGGATTGCAAGAGCAGCGGAAAGAACTGCCATATAAGCCATACATGAAAGTACCACTTCCTCGCTCCAGGCAGGGTCTGGTACAAAAGGAACGTACCTCCCGGTTACAGCCATCGCCGTTATGGCAATATCCGTAATCAGCAGTAATTTGCAGATAAAAAGGACCACTTTGTTTACATGGTCATAAAACGGTTTGATTTTATCTACAGCTCTAAAAACCGCTCTCATCTTAACTCCTATAAAAGCTTTCGGACTTTTTCCTGACGGGAAAATCCTATCGCTTGCTGATAAACGGGTCCCAGGTGCTTCGCACCATCCCGTTGTATCATTCCTATTAACGCTTTCGGACTTTTTCCTGACGGAAAAATCCTGTCGCTTGATGATAAACGGGTCCCAGGTGCTTCGCACCATCCCGTTGTATCATTCCTCTAATACAAATGAGGCACAGAAAGCGAAAGCCTCTGTGCCTGAAAACTAAGAATTAATGATCTTCAACACGTTTCAGATCCCGTCATCCGGCGATTCCAAAGAAAGTCACCGCCGGACAGGAAAATCTTACTGCATTGCAAGAATCTTATTGTACAGCTCAACGTTGTTGGCGCTGGCTTCTTTGATAACTTTTTCAGATGCTTTCTGGAAGGGTCCTTTGTCGGCAACAGCAACGGGAACAACGCCTTCGGCAGCAAGCTGCTTCAGTACTTCGTTCTCAGCGCCTTCAGAGAGCTGTCTGTTGTAGGCGGAAGCGATCTTACCGGCTTCTACCATGGCTTTCTGCTGTGCGGCAGACAGTTTGTTCCATGCTTCATCGGTGATGACAACCTGGATAGCACCCAGTGTATGACCGTCGAGGATCATGTAGGGAGCAACTTCCTGGAAGGCCTTGGATTTGTAGTTGGCGATGGGCTGTTCAGCGGCATCAACAACACCTGTCTGAAGGGCAGAGTAGAGCTCATTGTAGTTGACAACGGTGGGAGATGCGCCGAGACCTTCAACCATACCGCGCATAACGGGGTCGTTGGACACACGGATCTTCAGACCGGCCAGATCTTTGATGCTGTTCAGGGGTTTGGTGGCGAAGAAATGTCTGAAACCTTCCTCTCCGTAGAACAGACCGCGGATTCCGGTACCGTTTTCGAAGGGCTCGTTGAGGAATTCGGGAGCCAGGTCGCTGGTTGCAAATTTCCAGAAATGATCTCTGCTTACAAAAGTATAGGGAATGGACAGAAGCTTGGATTTCTCACCGCCGTAGCTGGTCAGAGCGAAAGCGGAAATTCTGGACATATCGATGGTTCCACCGCCGCCGAGCATTGCATCAAGTACGTCGTTTTCCGCACCGAGTACACCGCTGTGCTGAATGTCCAGTGTGACAGTACCATTAGACAGTTTTTCAAGCTCTTCTTTGAACTTCAGACCTGTCTGGCCAACGATAGAATCGAGGGGGTTTACTTCGGCATAAACCAGAGTAATTTTCTCATCAGCTTTTTCTGCAGGTGCAGCAGCAGCAGTTTCTGTCTTTTTATTACAGCCTGTGATGAATAAAACAGTAGAAATTGTTAACAGAAGCAATAGAACTTTTTTCATAGAGATCCTCCTAAGATTTGTACGGCAGCCATCCTCATAAAGCCCCCCGATAAATCAGAATTCCGGGGTTTTCAAACAACCTGCAGCACTTAAAATCGATAAAAAAAGATCACATCTTCTCAGCGATTTTCATGGACTACCGCAGTGATCATATTACAATTTTGTGAGCGGATGTCAAGGAAAAAAATCTTTTATTCGTATATACGAATCGTAAATATGGTAGTATGGTAGTTATCTAATTTCTTATACAGACAGGCGGAATGCAATAATTCCAATCCGGAAATGGATTAATTATCAGCCGTCAGAGCCCCGGAAGACAGGAAGGAGCGCTTACTATTGATTCTTTTTTAAAACGCAATTTCATTTTACAAGAGAGAGTATGGAAGCAATTTCAAACATCCCGACCGGGCCCGTCGGGGAAACTCCGGAAAAAATCAGTCAGAACAGAGTAATCTGCCTGTCCAGATAACTTCTTTGTCCGGCCCGATGAATCCGGTCTTCAGGCTGCAGATCTCCGACAAGCAGCGGAGAATCGGGATTATGATACCCATGATTACGGAGGACTTCCTCACGGCTGGAGTTGGCATAGCAGTAGAGGCATCCGTGAAGGCAGGAGTTGTAGGCTCCGATTTCGTTCTCCAGCAGACAGCTGCAGGCTTCTCTTTTGGACTTTTTCACCGGGATGCGGAACCGCAGGCCTGCAATGGACTCCAGGTCATGTCCGGTAAAACACCCCCTCGTGTCGGCTCCGCAGCGTCCGAGTTCAGGATTTTCCGCACAGGTCTTCAACCTCATACCGTAACGGGCGGCGATGTTCACAAACGATTCGGTCAACAGGAACTGCTCATCCCGGTCAACCTCACGAACTCCCTGAAAATTTCTCAAAGTTTTTCTGTAAAGATCGATGAAGCTGATAATGCTGACTTGTGTCAGTCCCCTGAGCCGGGATGCCATGGCTTCATAAGCATCCAAGTGAAAATTCCTGTTGTATTTGTCAGTCAGAAATACCGGATCATATCGCCAGATGACCGAATCACGGCCTACCCTCCGGCTCAACTCTTCAAAGCTTTCCAGAACCCGGTCAACGGGAGGCACATAAGGCTCAACGTCCCGGCCATAGGGAGTGACGGTGACGAACCAGATCTGACGGTAAGGCGCGAGTTCCGAAAAACGGGGGAACATGGGAGCCGGATTCTTCGTACAGAAGACCAGACAGTCCACAACATCAGGATCCAGTCTGTATCGGGTCACGGCGGCGGGGTTGTAGGGATTTCTCACGCAGACGCAGCCCGCCGCAAGTCTTCTGTAAAACCATTCGGAATAAAAGGCCGGAATATCGGTTCTGTTCCCTATGTTGATGATCATAATCCCTCATCCGCCGGGGATGAGCAATTTACATGACATCCTTGAAAAAGGTCAGCATTCTGCCCCAGGCATCCTCGGCTTCTTTCGGATAGTAACTGCTTCCTTCGGGATTTGTAAAGTTATGAGCGTTCACACCGGGATAGATGATGTACTCATAGTCGGCCCCGGCGCTATCCATTTCCATCCGGAATGCTTCCTGTTTCTGGGGAGGTGCAGCGGGATCTCCCGAACCCTGCATTACCAGAAGAGGTGTTTTCACGTCCCCTTTTCCGGCATTCAGACCCGTATTGATGCTGGCATGAAAACTGGCTATTCCCTGAAGTTCAAACCCCATCCGGGCGGCATTGAGAACAATTCCTCCGCCGAAACAGTAACCGATGGCGGCTATTTTTGATCCGTCCGTCATAGAATTCCTTTTCAGCACATCAAGTGCGGCGGCAAAGCGGCTCCTGATGAGAGGAAAGTCTGAACCAACCTGCCCCGACAGGGTTCTGGCTTCTGTCGTTGAAACTTCCTTCCCGCCTCCGTACATATCGGCGGCAAAGGCTATATAACCTGCTTTTGCGAGTTCCCTGGCCCTGAACTTTGCATAGTCGTTCAGTCCTGTCCATTCATGGACAACGATCACTCCCGGTCTCCTGCCTTTCAGTGTGCTGTCATAGGCCAGATATCCCTGAAGTTCTGTATCCCCCGCCCTGTATTTTACGACCTCGGTCACAATTGAATCTCCACTCTGCGCAAAAACGGGCACTGACAAGAATATCAGAACACCGGGAATCATAAAAAGCTTCTTTCCGATCCTCATACACAACTCCTCAAAACTGTGGATTTTCCAGTGCTGAATCGGGTATCAGCACCATTCGGATTTCAGAGCTCAATGATTAAGTTTGCAATACAAATTAATTATGGTCCGGGGTCACGGCACTT
>QKJO01000107.1 GCA_003249275.1 Spirochaetaceae bacterium | reverse complement strand
TGACCCCTTCATTGCGCAGCTTTCTGTTCTCCAGTCCGTATTCAAAGTACCTCTCACAGGCTGTTATGAAATTATTAGTTAATTCTGACAGTCTATTTTTTGTAGTATTCGAAATTGCAGTATATTTTGTTTTATTATTTCTTGTTTTTGTGAAAATATCGGAATTCTTGTTAAAAGGTTGTTCTTTTTTCTCTTTTATTTCAGTGTCTTTGGAAATCTCTTGATTAAAGTTGCTTTTTGTAGCTAAATGTTGAGAACAGACCTCGTAAGCCAGATTGATCTCGGTCATCTTATTGTGAGACCAGTCCTGGTTTTTAGGGTTTGAGTCGGGATGATACTTCTTTACAAGTTTCTTGTAGGACTTTTGAAGTTCCTCTTTTGAGTAATTATCATTCAGTTTGAAGATCATCATGGAGCGGTTTAAGTCGGGCATGTCGCTTCATTATATTCCATTTTATATGAGGTGGAAATGACCCGGTAGAAAATTATTAAACTGGATAATTTGCAATATTCAGGTAAACAACTATAATTGGGAACAATTTTAAAACAAGGAGGAGCAGATGAAAAAAGGGCGAACTTACGGAGCAAAAGCACTGGTGAAAACTCTTGAAAAGCTCGGAGTCGAAGTTATTTTCGGTTATCCGGGCGGTGCCAATATGTCCATCTACGAGGCGTTGGCAACAAGCACCATCAAACATGTTCTCGCCAGGCACGAACAGGGTGCGTCTCACATGGCTGACGGATATGCAAGGGCAACGGGCAGAGTCGGCGTGTGCCTGGCCACAAGCGGACCCGGTGCGACCAACCTGGTCACCGGAATAGCCACAGCCTATATGGATTCTGTTCCCATGCTCGTGATTACCGGGCAGGTTCCCAGTTTCAATATCGGAACGGATGCTTTTCAGGAAGTGGACACGACGGGGATCACAATTCCCATCACCAAGCACAATCTTCTTGTGCAGAGCGCCAGGGAGATTCCCAGCCGTGTTGAAGAAGCCTTTCATATCGCTTCAACCGGACGCAAAGGACCGGTTCTCATCGATGTTCCCAAGGATATTCTTGCACAGGAATTCACTCTCGCCGAACCCAAACAGATCGTTCTGGAAGGTTATAATCCCAATTCGGAAGGCCATCCCGGTCAGATCAAAAGAGCCGTCAAAACCCTTGAACAGGCTAAACGGCCTCTGATCATAGCCGGAGGCGGCATCGTTTCGGCAGAGGCGTTTTCAGAACTGAAAAGCTTCGTTGAAAAAGCCGATATTCCCCTTGTTCATACCTTTATGGGAAAATCTGTATTGGATGACAAACACCCCCTCAATCTCGGAATGTGCGGCTATCATGGAAAGGTCGTCTCCAATCAGGCCATCGATCAGGCGGATGTCATCCTGGCTTTGGGTGCCCGTTTCAGCAACAGGCATACAATCAATCTGGATACCTATCCCGGTCACAGAAAGATCATTCACATCGATATAGACCCCGCCGAAATCGGAAAGAATGTGGAGACTCTGCTGCCCATAGTCGGAGATCTGAAGCAGATCCTGACAAGATTCATCGAATTGATAAAACCGGGCGAGAACGGTCAATGGATCTCCCGGCTGAAAGATATCGATTCGCGGGCCATTCTGCCGATTGTCCCGGAAGTCGAACTGAGCCAGATCAGCACCATGAGAATTATTCAGCAGTATCTGGACAATCCGATCTTTGTTACCGACGTCGGACGGCATCAGATGTTTGCGGCTCATGAAATTCTACTGCCGGCGGGACGGAATTTTTTGAGTTCCGGCGGTCTGGGGACCATGGGATTCAGTTTTCCCGCCGCGATCGGGGCCGCCTTCGGTAAACCCGAACGGCAGATAGCCGTGATTGCCGGGGACGGTTCTTTCGTTATGAACTGTCAGGAAATCATCACCGCGGCCATCGAAAAACTGAATATTATCTGCTTTATATTGAACGATTCCAAACTCGGCATGATCGCCCAGCTCCAGGACGAGTTCTACCAGAGCCGGTTCGACATCAGCGATCTGGGCAACGTTGTCAATTTCTCCATGATGGCTGAAAGCATGGGGGCACACGGACACTGCGTCAGAACAGCGGAAGAACTGAGAGTCCTGATGTCGGATAAGTCTCTCTATCAGGGTGTCCATATAGTGGACTGCGTTATCGGAAAGGGGGGAGAGCATGCCTATCCCATGGTCAGAGGCAATTCCATTCTTGATATTGTTGAGGAAGGAGGAAGAAAATGAAACATACAATTTCCATACTTTGTGACGACGTTCCCGGTGTTATGACAAGAATTTCAGGTCTTTTCTCCCGACGCGGATTCAATATAGAAAGCCTTTCCGTTGGTACGACGGATAAAGCCGGTAAAAGCCGTTTTACAATCGTTGTCAATGGCGATGATACGGTCCTGGAACAGGTCAGAAAGCAGCTGCAGAAGCTGATTAACGTCATCAACGTCTGGGACTACAAGGAAGAAGCCATCGTTTCAAGAGAGCATGCCCTGCTGAAGGTGAAGGCCGACAGAAAGAACCGGGCCGAACTTCTTCAGCTCGTTTCCTCCATTCAGGCGAAGATCATCGATGCTTCCGGAGATATCTGGACGCTTGAGATTACCGGTGAGACCGAGGATGTGAGCAGTTTTATCGATCTCTTCAGGAATTATGAAATCGTAGAATCTATAAGAACTGGAAAAATTGCTTTGAAAAGGGGATAAGATTAAGTATATAATGAATGAAAGGTGCCTAATGCTTTTTTCATGTTGGAATGATATTATTTGTAAACATGAAAACCATTTACAGCATTATTGAACTCAGTTAAGGAGATTTTATGGCTAAAATACTTGATCTTTTTGATGCATATGAAACCGGTCAGCTGCCCAACGACGGCGGTTATATCATCAGTAACTTTTTCAATAACAACTCTTCCTACACAAGATTTGAGATGATCTCCTATGGAAATGTAAAAGATATTTACAGGAATGATGAGGGCATCACTTTTCAGGCCGACGGTCTGAAGATGTTCGTCCTCGTCGAGCCGCCGTCCTACTCGCATAAACACATTGAGCCCTGCTACAGGGATGATGCTCACAAGATACCCTACCGGTTCAAGGAAGTGGAGACCTACACGACCAAACGGCAGGAGAAGATCATGGTCGGCAAGGAGCCGGTGGAAACCTATACATCTTTTACAATTATGAATGAGACAGGAGTCAATCAGTCTTTCATTGTCCATAAGAGCGAAGGGATCGTGACGTCTCTCATCAATTATTTCAATCAGGTTCTCTGGAAAAATGTGAACATCGGCCGGACCGACTCACAGAATGCCGCCGAAATGATCGGAACGGTACTTCCTTCCATCATCAATCCCTTCGGTTGATGCGGTTTTTCCCGTAGTCTGAAGAAAACGTCATAAGACCGGATCCGTCCGGTCTTTTTTTTACCTAGAAATTGAAGAGACTTCCGGGGCCGCCTTTCTGGCCGAGACCGAGCATCTTCACCGTCTGTTGAAGTTCCTGTATCTTCGCCTGCTGCTTTTCGATGATATCGAGAAGCTGATCCAGGTCGTAGCCTTCCGGGAGGGTCTTTTTGTCTTCGGCCTCCCTGATCTGTCTGAACAGTTCAAAATCATTCATGGATTCGATTTCGGTCAGTTCAAAGCTGTCCCTGTAGGACGAATAGTCCAGGGGCAGTTCGGGGAAGTTTCTGGACTGGGCGATTTTCTGTCCGATTCTGAAGATCTGCTGAGCGGTCAGGGTATCCTGGTACTGCATCAGAAACGGATGTCTGTCATGAAGAGAATCGTTGATGCTTTTGTCATACAGGACCGTTCCCAGGCACTCCAGGTTGACCATAAGGTCCCTTTTCACCAGTCCCGACAGGTTCGCCGCCATTTTCAGATCGTCTTCCTCTTCCATCATGTTCATAATGACCTTGGGCTGCAGTACTTCCAGATAGGCCAGAGCCTTATCACGGGTGTCGGGTTCTTCCATGCCAATTTCATGGAGCAGATGGGCCAGAGTCAGATTTGTTCCAGGCAGCATCCGCTTGATATTCTTTTTCAGATAGTCTTCCATCTTTTTGTTGGATGCGAAAGCCTTCTGCAGAAAACGGATTGTCAGGTTTTTCAGAAAGGTGTAGGCATTCATGATGGACCCGGCCTGGGGGGTTGTAATGATCAGCCCCGAATTGGAAACCAGAAAGAAATCGATCGTGTTGAAGCTGCTTCCGGCGCCCAGATCCAGGATGATGTAGTCCGCATCCAGGTCCTGAATCTCGTAGAGGATTTCCTTTTTCTGTTTGTCCGTAATGTCCGCCATACCGAAGGAGAGAGTGTCTCCGGGGATGAAGTAGAGATTCTTGAACGATGTCTCCAGAATCAGTGACTTGAAACTTCTTTCCCTGTCCTGAAGAAAGGACGCCACACCGGGATTCGTATTTTTGATTCCCAGGATTGTATGCAGGTTTGCACCCCCCAGATCGAGGTCGATGAGGATTGTTTTTTTATCGGAAATTGCCAGGGACAGGGCAATATTCACCGACAGCACAGACTTGCCGACGCCGCCTTTTCCTCCGGCTACCGGTATGATTTTCTTTTCCAGACTTTCGTTGAGAACCAATAAAAACTCCTTGTCTACAGGACTTCAGTCTATTATACCTTTCGGCGGAAGTCAAAAACAGGGCTCAGTAAAAAAAAATAAAAATCACTGATTCATTACAGGAAGTTCTATATAATTAGATTATAACAAACTCTATAGAGTCGATAATATTAAAATAAGGAATTTGTTGGAATGAGCGACCAGGCTGAGACCCGGACATTGGAAAATGATAAACTGCGTCAGGATATTGAGCGTTACTATCTTCCCAGGCAGCTGGTCAACGCTATTGCAGAAATCGGTTCCATTCCCAATGACTCGGAAGAAGCCATCGTCGGTATCGGGTTTCTGGATATCGCCGATTATACCTTCCTTTCCAAATTTCTCAGTCCCAATGAAAATCAGACAGTGCTGAACGGTTTATACTCTGCTTTCAACTGGGTGCTGAACAAGCACGGCGGTTATCTGAACAAGCTGGAAGGGGACAGCCTCATGTTCCAGTACGGGGGGCCCATCGATCCCCATGTCAGGGGACTTTCGGAGGAGAATGCGGAGAAGTACATTGCCCGTGAACTTTTCTATACATGCATAGAGCTGCAGAGGGTCTGTATCCTCTTCAATCAGGCGAACGACAAATTTCTGTATACCGAAGAGGAAAGCCAGACCAAGGAAGAGATCATGAAGGCGTTTGAGATCATCAGAGGCCTCAGAAGCAATGAGTTTCTCTCTCCCTCCATCAATGCCCTCTTTCAGATCCGCATCAGAATCGGGGCCTCCATCGGCAAGGTGATGATCGGAAATTTCGGTCCGGAAGGCTCCAAGCACTGGGATGTTATCGGCATGCCCGTGATCAATGCCAAGAGAATGGAATCGACGGCTCCCATCGGGGGCGTCCGTATTTCGGAAGAGTATTACAGACAGCTGGAAAAACAGGGGATCGTCGACTCCTACTACAACAGATTTACAAGAGAGGCTTCCGCACTCTTCAGCGTATACAGGAGAATCAGGAAGGACGAACTGTTCCGGTTCAATACGGTCTATATCAAAGAGAAAAAGAATGCCGGATATAATACCTACAGCGTTCAGGTAGAGCCCAACCTGCCTGAGGAAATCGTCAACCAGGTTGAGCTGCTGCTTCAGAAGGAGGAGCCGGGAGCCCGCAGAATCATTGATTTCATGAAGTACTACAGAGGAAATCAGTATGTCATCCAGAAACTGGAGGAGCTCTTTGACAAAATCAACATTCAGCTGAGGAAGGATGCGCTCTTTAAAATTCTGCTCCCCCTGCGGTACAAAGCCATTCTGGATTCCTATAAGGGAGACATTTCATCCACGGCGGCGGAAATTGATAAAAAGTACACCCTCAAGTCTCTGATGGACATCCTGGGAGACCTGCAGGATGCGGTGAAACATCCCAGCTCCTTTGAGAATAAGGAGTCCCTTGATTTCAGAGATTACGATTCCCATATTCAGGTGGAAGAGGAAAATCTCATCGGCATGTACGATGCCATCAAGGATTCCATCGCACACACAAGTTACTTCTACAATCTTGTGTTTCCCCTCTTCTTTGCCCATATTAAGACAAGTATCCTGGAGTACCAGAGCCGCCTGGAAGAGTTGGAGGAGCTGTGAAACGCATCGTTCTTATTCTGGGATTTCTCTCTGCAGCACTGGGACTGAACTCCCTGGAGCTCGTTTTTATAAATAAAACCGACTCACCCCTCTTTGAAGTGTATGCCGTTCCTTCGGATACGGGGTCCTGGGGCTATGATAAATTGCCTTACGATGTCATACTCCCGGGGGAATATGCCGTTCTGGACCTGGATCTGGATGAATCAAAACCGGCCAACTTCAGGTTTATTGATGAAGACGGGGATATCTATCTCAAGTATGATGTGGATATCAGCACCCGGAGGAAGATCCTCATCTCTCCGGAAGATCATCAGGCGTTGTCCCAGGACGGCCTGATCCGGTTCACGCTGGTCAATAAAACCGGTTCCGTCATAAGGGCTCTGTATATAACGCCGGAGACGGAGGAGGAGTGGGGCGACAACCTGCTGGATGAGTATCTGCTGGATTCAGGCGAAAAATCGCTGGAGCTTCAGAGTTCGGGCCGCAGTTCCTTCTACGATATCAGACTGGAAACGGCGGGAGAGACGATTGTCAACCGCCGGGTTTATATTTCCGACAGAGCCCGAATACTGCTGACCCTCCGCTGATTCCGCTTTAAAAAGCAGGGAGGGATGGAGAATCTTTTTTGAGAAATTCATTTTTACCTGTGAACAGACAGGATATGGCAGACCGCGGGTGGGATGCCTGCGATTTTGTCCTCATCTCAGGGGATGCCTATGTGGATCATCCCTCTTTTGCTTCCGCAATCATTTCACGGATCCTCGAATATGCCGGATACAGGGTGGGAATCCTGGCCCAGCCGGACTGGAAAGACCCGGACGCCTTCCGGGTTCTTGGAAAACCGGAGCTTGCCTTTCTCATCTCTCCCGGGAAGATCGATTCCATGGTAAACAGATACACGGTGAACAG
>QKJO01000017.1 GCA_003249275.1 Spirochaetaceae bacterium | reverse complement strand
GACTCCCTCTGGAAACTCTCCACATCCTACGGCATCAGCCTGGAGGATCTGAAAAAATGGAATCACCTCGACTCGGACAGGGTTCTGGAGGGTATGCAGGTCCAGCTCTATCCTGTAGTTCTGAACATTGACGATGAACAGGCCCCCCGGCCCTCTCCCCCAGGCAAACCCGAAGCTCCGGCCGCCGGAAGTCAAACTGGCCCAGGTCTCGGCCAGCCCTTTCCTCTACTATTCTTCCCCCACCGACAGGTTAACACAGCCGGACAGCAACTATTCGGAGACCGACCTCGAAGACCCGGCCGGGAATTTCAGGCAGGCATCCCGGCTCCTGGAGGATTTCGAGAAGGCCGCCAGGGCACTTCCCTCACTGGGCAGAAATCTGAAAGGGGTTACGGTGGTCCTCGATCCCGGCCACGGCGGCCTGGACCCCGGGGCCATCGTTGCCAGCAGCGACGGTAACGGAAATACGGTCTATGTGGTGGAGGATGAGTACTCCTATGACATCAGTCTCCGGGTATACCGCGACCTGATCCGCTACGGTGCGGATGTGGTGCTGACCGTCATCAGTCCCAACCAGACCATAAGGACCACGAGAGATGCCTCCATCACCTTTGTGAACGAGAAAAACGAGGTTTATAACAATGCTGTCCTGAACAGCAAATCCTCCGGTTCCGTCTGGCCCGTTGGAAATCCCTGGGGGCTCGACCAGAGGAAGGTGGTTGCCGAAGGGGCGCTTAAGGGAAAAAACAAAAACAAGACCGTCTTCATCAGCATACACGCCGACAACAATCCGGGCGATGAAAAGGGGACGGGCATCCTCTACCACCCCGATGATGAAGGGAAGGCATCGGAAGATCTGGCACGGCATCTGGAAAACTATTTGGGATCCGGTTCACACAGCCGTTCCCAGGAGCTGAGAGTTCTGGGAGCAAATCCCGCTGGAGCCGCCGTATTGATCGAGGTCAGGAACCTGGCCTTCAAGAGCAATGCCTGGGCCATCAGGAACGAGGAACTCAGACAGGATGACGCCGACAGAATCGTCCGGGGAATCGTGGACTATTTCCGCTGACCCCTCCCCGGGGAAATCCATTCCGCCAGGGTTTTTTCAATTCACAGATTTATATTATACTGTGGTCCATACCATACGGGAGTAATGAAAAATGAAGAACAATCTGCTGCGCCTTCCTCAGGGAACCGAATCCATCTATCTGGAAGAAACCTACCGGCACCGGAAGATCCTGCGGCATATGGAAGATCTGACGGAGCGCTGGGGCTACATGCCCGTTCAGACGCCGGTATTTGACTTTTACGACAACTACCGCACCCTTCTGGACAGCAAACTGGAAGATCAGACCTATAAACTGATCGACCGTGAGGGCGACCTCCTCATGCTCCGGTCCGACATCACCCTTTTTCTGGCCAGACAGATGGGCATGACCCTCCGGGAGGAGGAGCTTCCCGTCCGTGTCTACTACTCCGACTCCATCCTCCGCTATCAGGATCATGAGGACATAAGCAGTCATGAATTCTTTCAGACCGGCTGTGAGCTGATCGGAAAACCGGGACTCGAGGGAGATCTTGAAATTCTGTTTCTTCTGGCCGAGCTCCTGAGCAATTTCAGACTCCCCGCCAGCCGTATTCATATCGGCTCCACAGGCGTCTTCCGGTCCATTGCCGGCGCCCTCAGCGAAGAGGACAGCACGATGCTGAGCCGGTTCCTGCAGACAAGAGAGGAGAGGGAGATCAGAAAGACCCTCGGCCGTATCTACAGGAAGGAGGATGCGACGGAGCTGACAGAGCTGCTCCTGTTTATCGGAAGCCGCAGCGAATTCGCCGGGAAGCTCCCTCTCTGGAGCAGCCTGATCGACGGCGCTCTCAGGGAGCCTCTGGATCATATCAGAGCCATCAGCGACGGCTGGTCGAAGGTGGAAGGTTTTGATGAACTTTTCCATGTGGATCTCTCCGAAACCGGAAACCAGGCCTATTATTCGGGCATCGTCTTCAACGCCTATACAGAAGGATGCGGAACCTCGGTTGCCTCGGGAGGCCGGTACGACGGACTTCTGGACCACTTCGGATATACGGGAGGCAGACCCGCCTCCTCCATCGGATTTTCCCTGTTCCTGCGAAAACTGGAGCAGCTGAGCAGCATGGAGATTCCCCGTTCAAAGGCCTCGTCCAGGATGGAAGAGTCCATGCCGGCCCTTGAAAGACTGAAAGAAACAAGAAAATAAGCCCTATCAGGGATTGAAAAGTAGAGAGGAGAAACGAATGAGTACCCCCCTGACCATAGCCCTGCCGAAGGGAAGACTGTATGAGAATGTTCAGAAGCACTTTGAAACAAAGGGCATCTTCTTCGAGTTTGAAAAACGGAAGCTCGTTGCCTACGACAAAGAAGAGAACCTGAAGATCTATCTGGTCAAAAACAGCGACCTGCCCACCTATGTAGCCCACGGCATCGCCGGACTGGGCATCTGCGGCGAGGATGTGATCTACGAATCGGGACACCACTTTCACAAGCTCCTTCCCTTCTCTTTCGGTGGAACATCCCTCAGTCTTGCCGGTCTCAAGGATTTTACCCTTGAAAACCAGACAGGTCCGCTGACCATCGCCACAAGCTATACCCAGATGACGAGAAAGTATTTTCACGAGCAGGGCATCCCCGTCAAGATCATCAGACTCAACGGCAGTGTGGAGCTGGCTCCCGTTCTGGGACTCGCCCCCTGCATTGTGGACCTGGTAGAAACCGGCAGTACCCTGAAGGCCAACAATCTGGAGGTCATCCAGAAGCTGCAGGATATCAAAGTGCATCTCATCGCCAACCCGGCCTACTACAAGATCCACTTCAAGGCCATCAACAACTTCATCAGACAGATCAGGGAGGACTGATATGGTTATCATGAACAGAGAGACAAAGGAAACATCCATTCACCTGGAACTGGACATGCATGCCGGTCCCGAGGTGAGCGTGAACACGGGACTTCCTTTTTTCGATCATATGCTGAATGCCATGGCCTTCCACGGGGGATTTACACTGAAGGTGGAAGCCAGGGGGGACATTGAGGTCGATCCTCACCACCTGATTGAAGATACAGGTCTGGTTCTGGGAGACGCCCTTATGAAGACCTTTGAAGAAACGGGTGCGGTCACTCGCTACGGCAATTCTGTAATCCCCATGGACGATGCCCTGTCGGAAGTAACCATCGACGTCTGCCGCCGTCCTTTTCTGGTTCTCAAAGCCGACTGGCCCCAGATGAGCGCCGGTAATTTTGATTTTTTCCTTATAAAGGAATTTCTTCAGGCTCTGGCCAACCGGGGGGGACTGAATGTGCATGCCTCCTGCCGCTACGGTGAAAACAGCCATCATATGGCGGAGGCTCTCTTCAAGGCTCTGGGAAGGGCTCTCTTTGCGGCATTCAGGCCTGCATCCGGCAGCAGTTCCGCCATGTCCACCAAAGGAATAATCTAATTAAAACCTTAATTGTTCACTTTTTATTGAAAACACCTTCTATTGGAATTATAATTATGGTAGTAAAATGAAGAAGGAAGAAATTCTGAAACTCATTCCGGAAAAGGGGTTTATTAAAATTCCGGAATCAGGGGGGATTACTCTTTCTCCCGAGCGGAAAGTGATCCTTATGCGTAAGGGGAATCAGCTTTTCAATGAGGGAGACATTGAGACTGCCGGCAGGATTTTTATGACCATCGGCTATACGGACGGTCTGATCCGGGTGGGAGACTACTACTACAGCCAGAATAAAGCCCTTGAGGCTCTCAGGATGTACAAAGCGGCCCCCGCACAGGACAAGGTGGACATGATCGTGCAGAAGATGGCCTATATTATCAAAGGCTGGCTTGAAACCAATTAATAAAAAGAATTATTTAAGGATTTAGTAATGTTAAGAGACAAACTGAGTTTGGATGAACTTACAGAGGGTTTGTCAGAAGAACCTGGTGAAGAGACACTGAATGAAATATCCGAATTATCCAAGCAGGGATACCAGCTTCTCAAAGAAAACCTGACAATCAGAGCCAGAGAGTGTTTCAGAAGGATACTCTCACTGGATAAAGACAACAACTATGCCCTGGTAGGCATGGGCGACTGCTTCCGAAAGGAAAGAAATTTCAAGGAAGCCGTGACCTTCTACCAGAAATGCCTTTTAACTCACTCCGGCAACAACTATGCCCTCTTCGGCCTGGCCGACTGCTACAAAGCGATGAACCAGTACAACAGGGCCATCGATATATGGGAGGAGTATCTCCTGCATGACGACAAGAACATCACCGTACTGACCAGAATCGCCGATGCCTACAGAAAGGTGAGGAATTTCAAGCGGTCTCAGGAACTCTATCAGAAAGTCCTGCTCATGGAGGAGAACAACTCCTATGCCATCATAGGCCTGGGCCATCTTCACTATGACTTCAAGGAATACAGAGACGCCCTCCACTACTGGGAGAGGATGCTCGAAATCAATCAGGGGCATGTGGATATCAGGGTCCTGACCTCTCTGGGAAACTGCCACCGCAAGATGAAGACCTTCGACAAGGGAGTGCCCTACTTTCTTGAAGCCCTCAGAATCCAGCCCAGCAACTTCTACGCCCTCTTCGGTCTGGCAGACTGCTACAGAGGTATGAATCAGCAGGAAAAGTCTCTGATCTACTGGAACAAGATCCTGGAACTGGACAGAAGAAACAAAGTCATCCTGACCAGAGCAGGGGATGCCTACAGAAGCATGGGTGATCAGGACAGAGCGGAGGACTACTACAAAAAAGCCCTCAATATTGAGTTTGACACCTATGCGATCCTCGGTCTGGCCATGATCAACAAGGACAAGGGCAACTACCAGGATGCCATCACCTCGTTGAAGGACCTGATCAGCAATGATCCGAGGAATTTCAGACTCTATCTGGAAGCTTCGGAGTGCTATGAGGGAATGAGGGATTATGAAGCGGCCCTTGAACTGCTCTCCCAGTTCCTGAAAATGGGGATCAGAAACAACAAGGTCATCGAAAAAATTGTGGAACTCAAAGAGAAAATCTGATTTCACCAATTCTTCAAGAGCAAAAAAAACCTTCCGGAGTTCCGGAAGGTTTTTTTATGCATCCCTGAAATTACTTCAGAACGGCTTTGATTCTTCTGACGCCTCTTGAGGAGGACTGTTCTTTCTGGATCACGAAAGTTCCCAGTTCCGAGGTATTCTCAATATGGGGACCACCGCAGACTTCGATGGAGTAATCGCCGATGAAGTAAACCTTGACCTGCTCGCCGTACTTGGAGGAGAACAGAGCCCGGGCTCCCAGTTCCTTCGCTTCTTCCACAGTCATGGTCTTCATTGTAACGGGATGATTCTTTTTGATCTCCGCATTGACCAGGTCTTCCACCTGCTTCAGTTCTTCATCGCTCATTTTGTCGTGGTGGGAAAAGTCGAACCTCAGGCGCTCTTCGGTGATGTTGCTTCCCTTCTGTTCCACATGGTCGCCCAGAACCCTTTTCAGGGCCTCATGAAGCATATGAGTCACCGTATGGTATTTGGTGGTCATTTCGGAGTGATCGGCCAGACCGCCCTTGAAGATCTTGTCGGCACCCTTCTTGGAGGCTTCCTGATGCTTTTTGAAGGCGTCTTCAAACCCGTCCCTGTCCACGGTCATGCCGTGCTCTCCCGCAAGCTCTTCCGTGAGCTCCAGGGGGAAACCGAAGGTATCGTAGAGTTTGAAGGCCAGTCGGCCGGGGATCTCTTTCTTGGGGTTTTTCATCAGGTTGGGGAGAATCTTTTCAAATTCATGCTCCCCTTTCTTCAGGGTCGTACTGAACTGTTTTTCCTCAAGCTCCAGCTCGCTGAGGATCATCTCTGTGTTGTCTGCCAGTTCGGTATAGATATGCTTGTACATATCGATGATGACCTGGCTGACGTCTCCGAGGAAATTCTCAGAGATACCCAGTTTCCGGCCGTGCCGAACGGCCCGTCTGATAAGACGGCGGAGGATATAACCCTGTCCCAGGTTGGAGGGTTTGGCTCCCCGGGGATCGCCGATGATCATGGTGGCTGCCTTGCAGTGGTCTGAGATGATTCTGATGGAGATGTCCTTCTCCTCGCTCTCCCCGTAGCGGAGTCCGGTCAGCTCTTCCAGTTTGGCGATGATGGGAGCAAAGAGCTCGGTCTGGTAGACCGATTTCTTGCCCTGGAGCATGGTCGCTGTCCGCTCGATGCCCATTCCCGTATCCACACAGGGAGCAGCCAGCTTTTCATAACGCCCGTCTTCGGTCTTGTTGTACTGCATGAAGACGTCGTTCCAGATTTCAAAGTACTTGCCGCAGGAGCAGCCGGGGCGGCAGTCGTCGCCGCAGGCTTCCTTGCCTGTGTCGTAGAACATTTCGCTGTCGGGACCGCATGGACCGGTTTTACCGGCGGGACCCCACCAGTTGTCCTCACGGGGCAGGAAGTAGATCCTGTCTTCGGGCATCCCGAGGGATCTCCAGATTCCCGCGGCTTCATCATCCCGGGGCACTTCGTCGTCACCGGCAAATACGGTAACCGAAAGTCTCTCCCTGTCCAGACCCAGATAATCCTTGGATGTCAGGAATTCCCAGCTCATTGAGAGCGCCTCTTCCTTGAAGTAGTCTCCCAGTGACCAGTTTCCCAGCATCTCGAAGAATGTGAGGTGGGAGGGGTCGCCGACGGATTCGATGTCGCCGGTCCGGATACACTTCTGGTAGTCGGTGAGCCTTTTCCCGGCGGGATGGGGCTGCCCCTGAAGATAGGGGACAAGGGGGTGCATTCCGGCGGTTGTAAAAAGGACCGTCGGATCGTTCTCGGGAATCAGGGACTGGCCTGATATTTCTTTATGATTTCTTGAAACAAAAAAGTCTATGTATTTTTTTCTTAGTTCGTTGCCTGTCATAGAGATGATAATAGTATGAGGAGAGTGAAAATGACAAGAGTCTCTGTGCATTTTAAGAAGGAGGCATCAGGAGATTCCCAAGGGCGCCTCCGGAATCTCAAATCAGATCATCATCCTCTTTACCCAGAAGGATATACGTCCCTTCCTCCTCTCTTTTTCTGATCAGATTCAGAAACTCCCTCGTTTCGCGTTCCACTTCCCTGCGGGAGACTCTGGGCGAGATGATCATGGTTTCCTCTACAAAGAGTTTCCTCTGGGTGGAGAGCTGGTTCAGGATATGCTCCTTGACCCTGTCCTCCTTTCCCCTGAGGATGAAGGCGATTCTGTCGTCATCCATTTCAAGAAGAAGGTTCTGCAGGTCCCGGGGTCGCATCTGGAAGATACAGTCGATCGTATGGAGCTGATCCTTGATTTTCCGGCCCAGATCGGGATCGGAAGCCTCAAGATCGCCGAGAATCCGTTTTTCTGATCCGCTGTCCATGTGTTTGAGAATTTCGGTCAGTCTGTCTTCTCCGTCGATTTTGATCTCCTCCTGATGTCCGATCCTGTGAACCTTCTCCTGAAGGAACAGCTCCATCCGGGAGAGAACTTCGGGATTCACCTCCCTCTTGCGGGCCATCAGCCTGACCAGACGGACCTGTGCCTCTTTATCACAGGATTTCAGATAGGCCGACACCTGT
>QKJO01000163.1 GCA_003249275.1 Spirochaetaceae bacterium | reverse complement strand
GGCGACCATCCGAACCGCCGCCGACATCGCCCTGAATCATCATGAAAAGTGGAACGGCGGCGGATATCCCAACGGCCTGTCGGGAGAAGAGATCCCCTGGTCCGCCCGGCTGACAGCCCTGGTCGATGTGTTCGATGCTCTGACCAACAAAAGATACTACAAGGAAGCCTGGCCGGAAGAGAAGGTATTCAGTCAGATTGAGAAGGAAAGGGGAAGATCCTTTGATCCCGCACTGGTGGACCTTTTTCTGGCCAGCAGGGATGAACTGATGAAGATTCAGCGTCAGTATCCCGACGGCTGAACCCATCTTTAAAAAACTGTCTCTATCCCGTCTGAGGGAAGAAGAGATCTTTGATTTTCCCGCTGCATTCTTCACCGGGCGAACAGCTCAGAGAAGCCATGTTCTCCTTCATCTGCTCCGGAGTACTGCCGGTGATCAGAGGGATAAACCCCTGCTCTCTCAGCCAGCCCAGAACCAGTGTGTTGGCTGAAACGCCTTGTGATGACGCCTCTTCCCTGAAGAGTCTGACGATCTCTCTGCTGTCCGGGGTGTCGTAGGTATCGGGGATATCCCGGTCTGTTCTGCCGAAGAACCCCTTGAGGAGGGGAGAAAAGGCCAGGAGGGCTATGTCCTCGCTGCGGCAGTAGTCGATGACCTCCGGACTTGCCGGACGCTGTATGCCGAAACCGGCATGGGTTCGGGGCCAGACGGCGGAGAGCCTGGCCTGCAGGCAGCAGAAGGGAGTCCACCCCCTCTCCCGGGCCAGATCATTGGCCTTTGCCATCCGCCAGGCGTAAAAGTTGCTGGCTCCCAGGGAGCGTACCTTCCCCGCCTCTACCAGCTCATGAAAGGCTTCCATCGTTTCTTCCTGGGGAACCGAATAGTCATCCGCATGGGCGTAGAGAAGATCGATTCTTTCCACACCCAGTCTCTTCAGACTCTTGTCCGCTTCCTGAAGGATCAGTTCCTTCTTCAGACCCCGGGGGACATCATGGTAGGCCAGTCCCATCTTGGTGGCGATGACGACCTCATTCCGGCAGCCTCTGGATTTGATCCACCGGCCCAGAACATGCTCGCCCACGGGATCCGGAAATCCGGGAATCCAGGTGGCGTATTTGTTGGCCGTATCGAAAAACCGGCCGCCCTGTTCGTAGTAATAATCCATCAGAGAGAATGAAACTTCTTCACTGACGCTGACGCCGAAGAGCATCGTACCGAGACAGAGCTCGGAGACATTCAGACCGCTGCGGCCGAGGGGCAGTTCTTTCATTTCACTCTCTCCATCAGAACCGGAATCAGCGGGCCAGCCATCCGCCGTCTACGGCGAGGGTGAATCCGTTGATGTAATCACTGGCGGAAGAGGCAAGGAATACGGCGGGACCGGCCACATCCGAAGGCAGACCCCAGCGGTCGGCGGGGATACGGGCCAGAATGGCAGCCGATCTGTCGGGATCGTTGCGGAGGGCTTCGGTGTTGTTCGTATCCATGTAACCGGGCGCAATTCCGTTGACATTGATGTTGTCCCTGGCCCACTCGCAGGCCAGGAGCCTGGTCAGTCCCAGAAGTCCGCTCTTGCTGGATGTATAGGAGGGAACTCTGATCCCGCCCTGATAGGAGAGCATGGAGGCTATGTTGATGATCTTGCCGCCCTTTCCCTGTTTCATAAACTGTCTGGCCGCAGCCTGGCAGAAGAAAAAGACGCTCTTCAGGTTGATGTTCATGACGTCATCCCAGTCTTTCTCGGTGAAGTTGATGGAGTCCTCCCGGCGGATGATACCGGCGTTGTTCACCAGGATATCCAGTGAACCGTACTTTTTAACGGTTTCATCGATGATTCCCTGAATGGGCTCGATGGAGGAAAGATCGGCTTTGACCCAGTGAAACTCTCCGCCCATGGCGGCGATTTTAGCGGCGGTATCGGAGGGATCGCTTGTTCCCACACCGACGACCTTTGCCCCGGCCTGTGCCATTCCGAGACAGATTCCCTGCCCCAGTCCGGTACTGCATCCGGTGACGACAGCTGTTTTACCTGTTAAATCGAAACTGAAAGACATAGTGTTCTCCTATCAAACCAGAGCAGGCATCCAGCCCTGGCGCTTATCCTGTCGAATTCTGAAATACTGTTTCAGTATACAGCAAATGATGAGAGGGTCAAGAAGACCCTCCGGTTTGAAAGGAGATTCGGGGACCTGGTTTTACTGGAGGCCGTCATCCGCATAGGCCGGCAGATTTCTTCTGTATATTTTGAAATCGATGCCGTACTTCCGGGCGCGGATTCCCATCATCCTGTTTGTAAGCCCCAGCTGCTCGGCGGCCCGGGAGAGATTTCCTCTCGTGGATTTCAGGGTTTCCACAATCATCTCATACTCTATGGCATCCAGTTTCTGCTGGAGGGTTCCGTGCAGGTCCTGGTCTCCCAGATGAGGATCCGCCATCTGAAGGGACGGCGGCAGATGGTAGCCGTGTATAACTCTGTCCTCGCTGAGAATGACCGCCCTCTCGATAGAGTTTTCAAGTTCCCTGACATTTCCCGGCCAGTGATAGGCGATGAGCATATCGATGGCGGGAGTGGAAATTCTGTGAATATTCTTTCCGTTGAGACGGTTGTACTTCTCGATAAAGAAGTCGCTCAGCAGCAGGATATCGGTCTTCCGTTCCCGCAGGGGGGGAATGGTAATGGGAATGATGTTCAGCCGGTAGTACAGGTCTTCCCGGAACTCCCCGAGACGGACCTTCTCCTCCAGATTCTTATTGGTGGCGGCGATGATCCTCACGTCAGCCTTCATGGTGACCGAACCGCCCACCCGTTCGTACTCTCTCTCCTGCAGAACTCTCAGCAGCTTTGCCTGGATGCCGGGACTGATCTCACCGATCTCATCCAGAAAGAGGGTTCCCCCCTGAGCCAGTTCAAACCGGCCCTTTCTGTGGGAGATTGCTCCCGTAAAGGCACCCTTCTCATGACCGAAAAGTTCGCTCTCGATGATGCTTTCGGGAAGGGCGGCGCAGTTCAGTTTTACAAAAGCCCTGTCGGCCCGGGTACTGGCATAGTGAATGGCCTCGGCGACCAGTTCCTTACCTACCCCGCTTTCACCCAGAATAAGGATCGTGGAGTTGGCCGGGGCCACCTTCTGGATCATCTGATAGACGGGCTGAAGCACCTTTGAATTCCCTATGATGTTGGGCGGGCGCTTGATGGGATCTTCGCAGCCTGAGATCTGCTCCTGAATCTTCTGGATATTCTCCTCATCCCTGGACCGGGAGAGCTGGGCCGTCTGGGCGATCATGGCGGCGAGGACCTGCAGCAGGGTGACATCCCTGTCCATCTTCTCATCCGCCGGATACTCCCGGACCACGCTCAGAGTTCCGATGATCTGGATACCTGTCCTGATGGGAACGCAGATGAAGGAACTCTCAAGCAGTCCCGCAGGCATCTGGGTTCTGTTGAGAAAGCGTTTGTCCTTTTTGATCAGGGGAATCTGGATGGTGAGTCCCGACTCGACGACCTCTCCTGTGATGCCTTCCCCGGGATAGTATATTCCCCGGGCCTGCTCTTCGGGAGAGACCCCGAAGGCTTCCTTGATCAGGATGGACCCCGCTTTCCTGTTGAAAAGAGAGATCATTCCCCTCTTGTAGGATTTATGTTCACAGAGACTCTGAAGGACTCTCCGCAGAATTTTATCTATATCGGTACCGGTCAGAAGAAGCTGGCTTATACCGGAGATGAAATCCAGTTCCTCCCACACTTCGCCCTGGCAGTTACGGCATTTATCAGACATATTCAGCAAACTCCTTCGGCTGTCAACAGTTTTTTGTAGAGACCCATTACTTCCATCCGGGACAGTCCCCTCTTCAGTGACTCCGACATGCGGCGGACCTCATCCAGGAGGGTTTCAATCAGGCCTTCGCAGAATTCCATCTGTTCTGTCTCTAACAGATGGACCAGCGACCTTCGGCCGCTGTGCCGCCCCCAGATGATTTTTTCACCCGGACCTCCCAGAGGAACCGGGTCAAAGGGCTTGAAACTCAGAGGGTCTTTCAGCAGACCGGCAACATGTATACCCGATTCATGGCTGTTGATTCGTTCACCCATGAGAGGTTTGTTTTCGGGTATGACACTCCCGGTCATGACTGCCGTTTTACCCGCGAGGAGGCAGATCTTTTCAAGATTCACTCCCGTGTCCAGTCCCAATCCGACTCCTGCGGCCAGAAGCACCTCCTCCAGAGCTGCGTTCCCGGCCCGTTCCCCCAGACCGAGGAGGGTCATGCTCACGGCGGAGAATCCCTCTTCCAGGGCCGTGACGGTGTTGGCAACGGCCATTCCGAGGTCGTTATGACCGTGGAATTCAAGATATCCGAGACTGGGTTTCAGAACTCCGGCCCAGCGGCGGACCGTCGAAGGGAGAGCCAGACCAAGTGTGTCCGCTATCCTCACCCGACCGTATCCGGCGGATACCGCGGCGGCAGTAAACTGCGCCAGCCTGGTATCGCTGCAGCGGGATGCATCCATGGCTCCCACCGAAAAAAAATCCGTGTGCTGTCCCAGAGTGGAACTCCAGGTTTCCAGCTGATCCATTACCCAGTCCCAGGATCGTCCCATGGTGGAAAGAAGGCACTCGGAAACAGGAAGACTGATGTGTACAGCCCCTGTTTCCGCCTTCAGTGCAGCGTCCACATCCAGAGGATGGGCCCGGCACCAGCAGATGATCCTGGCCTTCAGGCGGCGCAGACTTTTCAGCAGTTCGACTTCACTCTGACCCATAGCGGGAATTCCGGCTTCCAGTTCTGTAATACCGGCATCAACCAGAGATTCCGCAATCAGAATTTTCTCTTCGGGACTGAGAACGACTCCGGGGGTTTGCTCACCTTCACGCAGAGTACTGTCCACAAAAGCAGTCGAACATTGCACCATAATGATTACAAATGCAATTTCCAGGCCAATATCTGTTTTTTCCTGAAAAAATGCTATGTTATTACATAACAGACAATTACGCCTGTACAATCAAAATCGGCGGGGGTGACCCGTCAAAAAAATCAACAATTTTGTCATATAGGAAACTTTTATCTACAATTTTGTATGGATATAAAAAAACGGAACCACCCTTCATCAGGATAAATTCCGTTACAGGTTCAGGGTTTTCAAAAATGATATCAGCTGATCAGGAAATCCTCGGCCACTTCCCCGTCTTCCATGGCATCGAGAATGGTGTCCAGATCATCCTCGCTGGTCATGCCGCCGTACCAGATGTTCTCGGGATAAACGACCATGGCGGGTCCTCTGTCGCAGACTTTCAGACAGCCCGTCGATGAAACCATGACACCGTCCATGCCGCGGTCCATGATTTCCGATTCCAGATAGCCCAGCCAGTCTCCGGTACCCTTCTTATGACAGACACCCTGGGGTTCTCCCGACGCTCTGAAACTGCAGCATACAAGAATGTGTTTTTCCGGTTTTTCCATAATATCCTTCTCCTCTTCATCTTAAAAAATAACTTTGCTCTACAGACGCTTTCTTGAGGCGTCTGTGATTGACTTCATCCAGGCCTAAGGGGGGGGCTTAGGCGCAGCCGGCGGCATTGCCCCCGCAGCAGCCCTTTCTCACAGCCATGTGTTTGAGTTCGTCCCCTTTGAACAGTCCGCTCAGGGCTTCTTCAATCATTCCTTCCACCTGCATGACCTTCAGTCCCGACTGGGAGAGGACCTGTCTCGGCTTCTCTCCTATTCCGCTTATCAGGACGGCTGAACAGTCGGACAGGGTTTCCGCAATCGATTCCCAGCGCTCATCTCCGCCGCCGGCGGGAGGCATGTTTCTGTCTTCCAGAAAGGTGTAGGACGAAGGACCTTTTTTGTAGACTCGGATGGTCTGGGCGTGCCCCAGATGCTGGTTCACAAGCATGCCCTCATAACTGGCGATGGCCACACAGGGTCTCTTCTCTCCGGGATTGACCGGCTGGGCAGCCGCTTCTCTGAGCAGTCCTGCGGTTCCTTCTCCCATGGCTTCCTCAAGAAGTCCGGCGGCATCGGCCCGGCAGCGGCGGCAATGACCCATCTGGGGTATGAAAGCCTCGCTTTTTTTCCGAATCTCCTGAACATCCTTGTGGGCGGGATGGGGAAGATGGCCGAAATCCGTATCCTTGACGGGCAGAAGGGGAAGGCAGTTCTGTGTGGTGGCGCCCAGCTCACCCACAACCCTTGCTATTTCAGGAATATGATGGTCATTGATCCCGGGAATGATGATGCTGTTGATCTTGACCAGGATGCCCTGATCCAGGAGCTCTTTGATCGCCTGAATCTGCTCGTTCATGATAATCTCGCCCGCTTCCCTTCCGCGATAGACTTTCTTGTTGTACCTGATCCACCTGTAGGCCTTTCCGGCGATCTCGGGGTCCACTCCGTTGACCGTCAGAGTGACATGAGTAACCCCCAGCTGAGCCAGTTCGGGGATATAGGGTCGGAGATTAAGACCGTTTGTGGCCACGCAGAGCATGGTTTCCGGATAGGCGGCATGCACCAGGGAGAGAGTCTCCATTGTCTCTTCGGGATTGGCAAAAGGATCTCCGGGACCGGCGATTCCCACCACATCGTAGAATCTCTTCTCCATGGATTTTTCAAGGTAGTAGAGGGCCTGACCGGGGGTCAGAACGGAGCTTGTCACTCCGGGGCGGCTCTCATTGACACAGTCAAATTTCCTGTTGCAGAATCCGCACTGGACATTGCACTTGGGAGCAACGGGAAGGTGAATTCTGGCATGATCCGAACAGGCATTTTTGCTGAAACAGGGATGGTTCTCCAGATTGATTTTCATTTTGACTCTCCTATATCTTAAAAAATCCGATTTACAGGTAGGTGTATCCGATATCCGAATCATCCTGCCTCTTCTCAAGAAGGATGTTGACGATGTTATCCAGAAGACTGAGGGTTCCGTCGTATCCCAGCATCCTCTGCCGGGCGGCGCCCAGTCTGTCATGAATGGGGAATCCGGCCCTCAGCAGAGGAATGTCCAGTTTCCGGCTGACTTTATAGCCCTTGCTGTTGCCGATCAGAAGGTCGGGCTGCAGCTCTTCGATAATGGATTCCGCATCCGCGAAATCGCAGTCCTCCAGAATCAGGGGGGCCTTTTCGGCAACCGGAGGAGTCCCCAGTTTCTCAATGCCGGCTTTCAGAATGCCCGAGGGACTGCCGGTGAAGCAGAACACAGGGTCCATTCCTATCTCGGATGTGAAACGGTAGAGAGCTTCCACCAGGGAGGTATCACCGAATATAACGACCTTCTTGCCGTACAGATACTTGTGGGCATCCGCATAGGCGTCGGTCAGTCTGCTTCTGTCTTCCAGAATCCGGGCGGGGATGCTGCAGTCCAGGACCTCTTCCAGAACCTGCAGAAAGTAATCCGTCCCGTCCACACCGATGGGGAGGCCCGACCTCATATTGGGC
>QKJO01000204.1 GCA_003249275.1 Spirochaetaceae bacterium | reverse complement strand
TGAGATTGATGATCAGATCAATTTCAGAGATGGAGGCGCCCAGTTTCTGTGAAATGATTTCGGAAGAGAATCCCTGGCTGTAAAGCTCCATGACCCGATCCTTGAGAGACCGGTTATCCTTCGGGGATCCGGGTGCGGGTTTCTTTACCGTTTCGGCCCCCTTCATCTGATCGAGGAGGGGAAGATCGGGGCTTTCGGGGCTTTCCTTACCCGGTTCCCGGCTGACCGAGGCCTGTTTTTTGAGGTGTGAATAGACCTGACGGGACATATCCGATTTCTCCGACTCTTTCTGAAGAACCGTGATTTTCTTGTCCGCCTCGGACAGGAGCTGCTGAAGGTTTTTGACTCTGTTTTCAAGGAGTGCCACATTTCTCTCCGCCGTCTGGTTCATCTCCAGTACGAGCTGATCGATTTCATCTCTGATTTTGTGAATCCACTCCTCACCCGAAACGACTCTGTCCACCCGTACCTTCAGGTAGAGAAAACCGCCCGCCATGAGGACAAGAATGATTGCAGCAAAGACAGCTGTCATAGTACTCCTTCCGATGCTTCTGCAGTATGGATTCAGAGCTCAGGTTCATACTGCCCGGCTCTGCTAGCCCGATATATCTATATGATTCCCCATTTCAGGATCTTTTACAACTTCCTTCCGGGTCTCTTCTTTGTTCTCTCTGGATCCGCTGTGCCGCTTCTCTTCCTTCTGCTTCTTTTCTTCCTTCTCTTCGACCTTGGCGGATTCCTTGTCTTCCTTCAGTTCGTTGACCGAACTGTTCTGCTGAAGTTCCTTCTCCACGAGTTTACGGGCCTCAAGATTCTGCTGCAGAGCGGCAGCCTGCTGAGTGTGAGATTGTTCTTTGCTTACCTCGTTCAGACGGACAAACATGGTTTGCAGGTCAAGAGGCTTGATAGACATCTAATCCCTCCTCTGAAGGTCCTCCTCAGTGATATCCTCGTACTTGGCGGTTGTTATGAAACCGCCCTCAAGAAGAAAGGTGACCGGATAATCAAAGGGGTTGGTTACTTCATACTCCTCATCCTTGATATAAACCTTGACTCCCGAGTTTACATTCTTGGATGCGCAGATTTTTCCCTGTAACTGAAGAATGGAGAGGTATTCGCTCTTGTGTTCGATGGTTTCCTTCAGTTTTTCCATTTCATCGATCAGATCGTTGTGCCTCTGCCGGAGCTCGACAAAAAGAGCTTCCTTTTCGGCGGGCAGTTTCTTTCTGGCCCGTTTCTGTCTCATCAGACCCTGCAGATTGCGGTCTGTTTCGCTCTGTTCGCGGTCCAGTTCCTCCTGCCGTTTGAGCAGATCATCCATCTCCTCCTTGGCATTGGGGTCATATCCCACCTTGAGGATCGTTTCGGCTCCTCCCGAGGAGCCCAGGGTGGCGGCGTTGATCTCTTCCGCCGCCTGCAGAGTTCCGCCCACAATTCTGGCTCTCTTTCCCTTGCAGAGGATACGGCCTGCCGCATTGACGTGAGCGTTGACGATTCCATCGGATACGATGACATTTTCACCCGCATCCACAGACGCATTGTTGATGAAGCTGGACCAGACGCTCTTGCCGGCGATGATCTTTCCGAACTCCCCTTCTCCGCCGTTGATTCCCCGTTTGACAACCAGGTCTCCCCCGGCCTGAAGATTGGATTTTCCCACAAATCCGTTGACTTCGATGTTCCCCTGAGCGGAGACCTGAAAGCCGTCTTCCACATTTCCTTTGATGATGACCGTACCGAGTCCGCTGACATTTCCGGTAGAGGCGTTCACATCTCCCGGTATGACAAGGACTGTTTCGACGGTGACCTTGCCCTTCAGCAGAAGAACCTGACCGCTGGCCGTGGCTATGACGGTTTTGCCGTTGTCCGTGATTGAAACATTCTTTCCCAGACCGATCTGAATATCCGTTCCGTCTCGGGCGGGGATGTACTTTCCATAGACAGTCCTGCCGTCCCGTCCCGCTTCGGGAGGTATCTTCCTGGCAAGAGGCTGTCCCTTGACCACATTCTGAATCAGGTTGAGTTCCTTGAAGTCCACAGTACCGTCGCTCTTCTGCTTCAGCTTGACCTGGGACGGATCCTGTTCAAAGAGGTAGCTGATGGATGCATTCCGTCCGTTCACGGGCGGCTCACCCTTGGCGATCAGATAGGGCCTGTTGTAGACGGGATGATCTTCAAAATTGGTGAGGGCCGTTTCATCCACACCGAAAACGACATTGTTGTTTCTCAGAAAGGAGGTGATGTCGGAGGATGTAAGATCGGCACCGCCGGGCCCGGGTTCCTGGACCTCGATAAAGGCCTGCATCTCGTCATCCGAGACATCCACCGAGACTCTGGCATCATTGACGGGGTTGTAGATAAAATCGCCCACTTTGACATAAACCCTGTCGCCGTTGGCAACCGTACTCTGAATCCGCTCTTTATTGATATCATTGACGGCTCTGAACTGCAGTTCCTTGATGATATCATCAATGGAGACAGGCGTACCTCCCGGATCGGGATGGGACACCTTCAGATAGGCTCCGTCGCTGGATAGACGGACCGTAAAATCGCCGTCGTGAATGACTGTTTCCTCCGGAATTTCATCGTCCACAAACTCTTCCATGACGACTTCGCCGCCCGCTGTCCGGGCGATCTTTCTTTCCGCTTCATAGACGATCAGGGTAAATTCTTTTTTACCGATGCCCAGAAATCCCCGCTGCCCCTTGGTGCGCAGTTCATACTCAAGACGCCTGACGGGTACACCGAGTTCAATGGCAGCCTGACTGAGGGCCTCTTCTATGGTTATGCCGGATACTTCAACAGAACGGCGGGCCTTGTCTTTCTCCGACAGGGCGCGCATCACATCCTGAAACTGATCCTGACCGATCATGTCACATGATTCCTTTCTTGACGTTTGTAAGCTTGGACCTGAGCCTCATGATGGCTTTTGTATGAAGCTGGGAGATTCTTGATTCGGTAACATCCAGAACCTGTCCGATTTCCTTCAGTGTCAGATCTTCGTAATAGTAGAGGACAAGAACCTTTTTCTCCTTGTCCGGAAGATCGTTTATGGCTTCCACAATGACCCTTCTGATTTCATCCTTCTCCGCAATGGATTCAGGCTGGAGACTCAAGGGTGATTCAATGCTGTCCTGAATGGAAACCTTGTCGCTTTCCTCACCCGTAAACCAGACGTCATTGAGGGACAGGATGCTTGTCCCCCGTACTTTGAGGATCATCTGATTGTACTGATCCCGTGACATATTCATGGCCTTGGCAATTTCATCATCACTGGCCGAACGGCCCAGATCCGCCTCCAGAGACTGTATTGTTTCTTCTATTTCCCGGGTTTTCTGTCTGACAGAACGGGGAACCCAGTCGATGGAACGGAGCTCGTCGAAAATGGCACCCCTGATTCTGGTAACCGCATAGGTCTTGAATTTAACATGTTTCTCAGGATCAAATTTCTCAATGGCGTCGAAGAGACCGAACACTCCGAAACCGACAAGATCATCAAAATCAACATTCTGAGGCATTCCGACCGATATTTTTCCAGCCACATATTTTACGAGAGGAGCATACTGCTTGATCAGGGTATCACGGATCTCAATACTGTGAGTTTTCCGGTATTCCTTCCAGAGTGCATCTTCTTTTGTTTCATCTTCCAATATCTGTTCAGACATTCCCCATCACTTCCTATTACTGCTTGTCTCTTCTTATCTCTGCTTATCTCTGGCAAGAACGGTTTTCACCGCCTTTGCAATTTCTTCAGGATCACCATGCTGTGAACTCTGTTTATCCGAAACCTTTACACTGGATACGGTTTCCTCCGATACAAGACCGTCGTCTCCGCCGTACCCGGAGGAAGAAGATCCTCCGCCCATATTGATTTCAAGAGAGTCCAGATTCGGAAGGGTATCCAGTCCCTCTGAATCCAGATTATCCGTATCAAAATCATTTTGTTTATTATTATGCACACTTCCGGCACTTTCTGCAATTTCTATATCATCTCCGTCGCCCGAACCCGTTGATCTGTAAGACGGACCGTCGCCGGGAAGATCACTGTCAGAATCGGATGAGTCATCAGAATCATCGGACATCACGATATTCACCCGGCTTCCAGGTCCGGCAGCTGACTCCGGACCGGCTCCGGTTCGGGTTTCCAGACTGCTCAGTTCGGGAAGGAACGTATTGACGAGCCAGGAGGACAGAAGAACAAAAGCCGCAGCAGCAACCGCCGACAGCAGGCCTCTGACCAGAAGAGTCCCCGGAGTCACGCCGCTGATCATTCCGACGATAATGGAAACCAGGGCTGCGCCCCCGCTGACGGAGAGGGGAAGAATTCCCTTGTTAATCATTTTCAATGAATCCGGACCCTCCCCTTACAAAATTTAGATGAAGAAACGCCCCGGGTCAAATCATTCCATCCTGTTCATCAGACGCCTTATAAAATGACCCACACCCCGTCCCTCCCGGAATTCGACATTTTCAAGCCTGTTCACGATCCGCTGGATACAGACCGACGCGGGACCTCTGGGATCGGATACCATAAAGGGCAGCTGCTTCCGGACAGAGGCCGGAACAGAGGGATCATCATAAACGAAGCCCAGATAATCGATCTTGAGATTCAGGAACTGTGCGGCAATGTTGATGACCTTCTGAGAAACCTTCTTGGCTTCGGTGATGTTGGCCGCTCTGTTGACGATGAGCTTCATCCCCATATCCAGGTTGTCAATCTCTGTGGAAATGATCTTGATGATGCCGTAGGCATCGGTGATGGCCGTCGGTTCGGGGGTGGTGACGATGAGGACATCATCCGCCGCCTCCACGAAGGCCAGAACATTGTGGGATACACCGGCACTTGTATCGATGATGATGATATCCGCGGAAGAGAGCTCTGAAAGCTCGGAGATGAAATTGTTTCTCTCTTCATCCGTCAGGTTGGCAACCCTGGAAAAGCCGCTGGCACCGGCAACAATCTGAATCCCGTAATTTGTATCCAGAATGACCTCTTTCATGGTCTTCTGCTTGCGGATGACGTGATAGAGATTGAATTTGGGTATGACGCCAAGGACAACGTTGACATTGGCGAGACCCAGGTCCGCATCCAGTACGATGACCTTCTTCCCCATACGGGCGTAAGCCAGGGCGAGATTGATGGAAACATTGGTCTTGCCCACCCCGCCCTTGCCGCTGGCGACGGTGATGATCCTCGTTGAAGGAGCCTTCTGTTCTTCCGAAACCGTGTCATTCTTTTTTTTCATCATCTCCCGAAGGAGTTCTGCCTGATCCTGCATTCCCGTCAGCTCCACATCCTGGTGTATTTCTTTTCCAATTTACCAATAACCTGATCCGCATCACAGCCGAATCCCGTCAGGGACTTCAGCAGCTTCGCCCTTGTATTCCTTGAGATATCCTGCGGAACCCCCTGGCCGTCGGTGATGTAGGACAGGGGCTTCTTTCTCCGGGACAGGATACTTATAAGATTGCCCACTCTTGTCGTCTCATCCAGTTTGGTCAGGATGACCGACTTGTAGTGAAAGGGTTCAAACTGGTCCAGGATTTCGTTGATATCCTTGTCCTTGGTGGTTGAAGATATGGCCAGATGAATTTCCGCATTGCTTCCGCAGGCCTCGATGATGGACCGCATCTCCGCCAGTTTCATAAAATCACGGGGACTCTTTCCGATTGTATCGATGAAGATCAGATCGTGATCCCGGTTCATTTCGATTTTGGCTTTCAGATCATCATAGGATTCGGCCGTATAGACGGGAATTCCCATGATGTCGCCGTAGGTCTCTATCTGGGTTCTCGCCCCGATTCTGTAGTTGTCGATGGTAATCATGCAGACAGAAAGGGACTGATCTCCCGAAGTGACGCCGTTGATGGCCGCCAGTTTGGCGATGGTGGTGGTTTTTCCCACACCCGTGGGACCGACAAGAACGAAGACCCTGGGAGAGGGAACGGGCGTATCGGGATGCTCCAGCAGAGATTCACCGACCCAGGACATCACCGCTTCTTCCAGAAGGGAGTACTTTTCAAGATCTTCCAGAGAAAATTCCCTCTTCAGTCTGTTCAGCATATCGTCTATGTAGAATTCGGAAAAATCATTTTCTTCCAGCAGAGTCTTCATCTGTTCCAGAGAGGGGTGAAGGACAGCCTCCTCCCTCGGTCCTGAAGTGATTTTTTCCTTCAGTTCTTTAACTTCCCGGAGCACTTCATCCAGGGTTGAGCCTTTCTGGGTCTGGGTCAGGTTCAGAATTTCCTTTTTGTTCTTCTCATCCGTCTCCCTGCGCCTGGCGCCGGTGTTGTCGGTGATATATCCCGTATACTCCACGCCGTCTCTCGTGAAGAGGCCCATGAAACCGCCCAGCCGGACATTTTTATAGAAGAGAATCTTTGCCTTGTCTCCGTATTTGACACGGATATTGCTGATGACTTCCGCATGGGAATAACCGGATTCTGTAAAATGCTGCTCCATTTTCTGCCCTTAAACCAACCTTTAGACCTTTTGTTCCGCCAGGGATATGACACCCAGGGATTCAATATTTATATCACTGACTATTTCAGGAACCGACAGAATCACAAGATCCGGCATGGCTCTCTGAGTGGAGGATTTTACCAGAGGCCGCGCCGCCTCGCTGCTCAGGATAACGGGATAGTACCCCGCTTCCTGCATGGTCCGGACTTTATTGGCCACCGCATTGATCCAGGCTCTCTGGAAATCCGGCTCCAGAGCAGCCACGTCGCCTTTTCCGGTTTCCATTCTGGCGTCGATGATGCTCTGTTCGACACCGGGATCGATGGTCAGAACCTTGAGTTCCTTATCTTCTGTAGCATACTGCAAACAAATCTGTCTTCCAAGGGTCTGTCTTACTTTTTCGGTCAGGAAGCCCACATCCCGGGTTACGGAACCGTAATCGCTCATGGCTTCCAGAATCATGACAAGATTCCTTATGGAAACCTGTTCTTTCAGCAGATTCTGCAGAACCTTCTGTACCTCGCCGGTGGAGAAGATCTTGTTGACTTCCTCCACAACCGCAGGGTAATCCTCTTTGAGGGCACCCAGCATGGCCTGAACTTCCTGACGTCCCAGAATCTCGGAAGAGTGGCGCTTGATGATCTCTGTCAGATGGGTGGCGATGATGGACGGGGGATCCACGACCGTATACCCCTCCCGTTCGGCCCGGTCCCGCTGATCAGATCCGATCCACACGGCGGGAAGACCGAAGGCGGGGTCCACCGTACTCTCGCCTTCCAGCTGCTCTCTCTCGCCGCCGGGATTGATGGCCAGATACTGATCGATCCGGATAACGCCGGTCCCTACTTCCACACCCTTGATCTTGAGACAGTACTCCGACGGTTCCAGACGCATATTGTCTATGATCCTGATGCGGGGAACGACCAGTCCCAGATCCAGTGCCGACTCTTTCCTGATTCTTGTGATTCTCTCCAGAAGTTCCGCTCCCTGATCCTTGTCCACCAGAGGGATCAGTCCGTAACCGAGTTCGAGACTGAGGGGATCGAAGGGCACCACAGGGGACATTTCCGCCGGCTCTGTCCGTTCCTTCTTCTCTCCTTCCAGTGCCTCCTCTTCTTTCTGTTTTTCC
>QKJO01000210.1 GCA_003249275.1 Spirochaetaceae bacterium | reverse complement strand
AGTTAAAGATGATCCTGTCGGCGGCCAGAAAGTTCACATAGTCTTTCCAGCCGTAGTGAAAATCCCTTTTTTCTCCTTTTTTCAGAGGGTAGTCCAGCTGGTTCTCGTGAACGTACAGGATATGAGGCAGATTCTGAAAACTCGAAAATGCCTTCCACTGTGCAAGATCCATCAGATTGGTCGCAAAAACCAGGTCCGGCGTCCTGCACCCCCGAATCTTTCCGGTCATTTCCAGGGCGGCAGATTCCATTCGCCACTTCCAGTGACGGCCGGGAAGAGAGACAAGCCGGACACTGTGATTTGAACGGCTGATGAGTCCGTCTGCAAAATATTTGTGAGATCCCGAGTAAAAGGGTTCAAGAAAGAGAATGTCTGCCATCCGGGAATCATATCCCGTTGTCCCGGGGAAATAAACCCCATGTACACGTGTTGAAAATAAAGGGGTCTTCGACTATGCTGACGGAATGGAAAAAGGACGGTACAAGGCTGTCATATTTGATCTGGACGGGACTCTGGTTGATTCTCTTGGCGATATTGCCGCTTCGGTAAACAGTGTTCTGACTGACATGAATCTGCCGACCCATGAATCTGAATTTTACAGGGATAAGGTAGGCTGGGGGCTGAAACAGACAATGGCTTTAACCGTTCCGGGGCTGGATTCTGATGATCTGGACAAAGCGGCCGCTTCGATTGTCGATTATTACAGGAAGGAGCCGGGTGTTCATGCCCGGATATACGACGGTATTCTCCCGGCACTCTACCGTCTCAGGGAGATGGGTCTCTCCCTTTATGTGTATACCAACAAGGATCAGGTCACGGCAGAGCGCATAGTGGAAAAGAAATTCGGCAGGGCTTTTTTTACTGCCCTTTTCGGCGCCGCCGGAGGATCTCCTTTGAAACCGGATACCGCAGGGATTAGGACCGTAATTGAGAGGACCGGATTCAGACCTGAGGAAATCCTCTATGTGGGAGACTCGGAAGTCGATATGGAGACGGCTGTAAACGGAAAGCTCGACTCCCTGGCCGTCCTGTGGGGCTACCGAAGCCGTAAAGAGCTGGACGGATACCCCAAACTCGCATTTATTGAAAGACCGGATGAAATCACCGGCTGGATCTAATAAACTTGAATAATACAGATAATCAGAGGGGAAGGTCATGGAACGAGATGAACTTATAGGAAAAGCAGAGGATTACCTTGCCAGAGAGAAAAATCCGATTTTCAGTGATCAGATCAAAAATCTGCTGAAGGAGGAAAACTGGGAGGAGCTGAATGACAGGTTTTACACCGAACTCTCCTTCGGGACCGGAGGATTGAGGGGCGTCATCGGGGGCGGTATGAACCGGATGAATCCCTTCACCGTCAGAAAGGCGACCCAGGGTCTGGCCAATTATGTTCTGAAAAACGCATCCGAAGGGAAGAAAAGGGTCGTACTGGCCTATGATTCGAGGCACTACTCCGATCTGTTTGCCCTGGAAGCTGCCCTGGTTTTTGCCGGAAACGGGATTGAAGCCTATCTTTTCACCTCTCTGAGACCCACTCCTGAACTCTCCTATGCCGTCCGCAGACTGGGCTGCTGTGCGGGTGTTATGGTTACGGCCAGTCACAATCCTGCGGAATACAACGGCTATAAGGTCTACTGGGAGGACGGTGCTCAGATCACAGCGCCCCACGATACGGGAATCATCACCGAAGTCCGTTCCGTGACAGACGATATCCGGGTCATCAGCCGTGAAGAGGCGGAACAGAAGAATCTGCTCCATATGGTGGATGAGGCAGTGGATACACCCTACCTGGATATGGTCATCGCCCAGTCTCTCCGTCCCGAACTCGTGCGGGAAAAGGGCCGGGATCTCAAGGTTGTTTATACGCCTCTGCACGGAACCGGTACTGTCCCGGTCGAAACGGCACTGGGAAAGATGGGAATTCAGGTCATCACTGTCCGGGAACAGAGAGAGCCGGACGGAGCCTTCCCCACGGTGGACTTTCCCAATCCCGAAATAACTCCGGCCATGCAGATGGCCCTGGATTATGCCGTCAGAGAGAAAGCCGATCTGGTCATGGGAACAGACCCCGATGCAGACAGGCTGGGCATCGCCGTTCCCGATGGAGACAGGTACACGCTGATCACCGGAAACCAGCTTGGTGCGCTGCTGACCGACTATATCTTTCACTCAAGAACGGAAATGGGCACTCTTCCCCCCCGGCCCGCTTTCGTCAACACAATCGTCACGACCGACCTGCAGATCAGAATCGCCGAGTCCTACGGAGCCGAAACTTTCAAGGTTCTCACAGGTTTCAAATACATCGGTGAAAAGATGAGGGAGTTTGAAGAGACGGGATCTCACAACTACGTCTTCGGCGGAGAGGAAAGCTACGGATTTCTGGTTGAAAACGAAGTAAGGGACAAGGACGCCGTTTCCGCCGCCACCATGAGCGCCGAAATGGCTCTCTGGAATGTCGCACAGGGAAGAACCGTTCTGGATCACCTGAATGATATCTATAAAAGATTCGGTTACTATGAAGAGATCCTTATCTCACAGTACTTCAAGGGACAGTCGGGGCAGCAGGTTATGGCTGATCTTATGGCAGACCTGAGAAAGAACCCGCCCGCCAGGCTGGGGGGGGTGGTTGTCAGTGCCCTGAAAGACTATAAAGCCGGAACAACCAGGAATCTTCTGACTTCCGAAATGGATACGGATATCGATCTTCCTTCCTCCGATGTCCTCCAGTTTGTCCTGGAAGACGGCAGTCTGATCACGGCCCGGCCTTCGGGAACAGAACCGAAGATCAAATTCTATGCATCCATCTGCAGTGAATCGGGTATGGCACTTGATGCAGCGAAGAAGCAGGTTTCCGCCAAGATGGCCGCCATAGAACGGGACATCATGGCCATGATGCCCTCCGCCTGAGTACGGATGCCCGGATCAGAAGCCTAATCTTCTCCTCCGGGCCGTCTCCATATCGGCAAGCATGTCTCTGAGATGGCTTTCATCCAGGGTCTTCTCGTCGATCTGGTCCTGGAGCGTTTTCAGAAAACGCTCCTCCATATTGTACAGTTCGTCGCTCAGAGCGGAAGACCAGATGAATCTGGTCAGCTCTTCGGGCTTTTCTGCCATCGATTGAATCCGTTCCGTAAGCACCCGGGAAAGGTACCATCTCACATCATCGATCTCAAGGCTGTACTCAGTCAGAAGTGATTTGATATTCATTCGATCCTCGCAGATAATTTTCACCCATGCTATCAGGAATTGTCATTTTTCCCTATCCCGTCTGCGGAAAAAAATGTATTCTTCCCCCATGAAAACAGAAGATTCCATCACAATCTATACCGACGGCGGTTGTACGGGAAACCCCGGACCCGGCGGGTGGGCCTGCGTCATTCTTGCAGGCGGAGAAGAGCATCACTATTCGGGCGGCGAAGCCGAAACAACCAACAACAGAATGGAAATGACAGCCGTCATTACGGCCCTTGAGATCATCAAGGGAATGAGGCTTCCTCTGAAAGCAAAGATCTATACCGACTCCCAGTACGTCAAGAACGGACTGACCCAGTGGATTCACGGCTGGATCAGAAACGGATGGAAGACCGCCTCCAAACAACCCGTCAAAAACAAGGAACTCTGGATACGGATGAAAGAACTCTGTGATCAGTTCGATCTCTCCTGGCACTGGGTCAAGGGTCATTCGGGAGACAAGTACAATGAACTCTGCGACAGTCTTGTGGAACAGGAGAGGCTGAAGTACCAATAGTTTGAATCACCCATCCCGATACAGCCGTAGAAGGCGGTGGAGGGATTATGCAGGTATTCAGCTTTGTCACGGCCGGTTTTGAAGGTCACCTGATCAGTGTGGAGGTCTACATCCGCCGGGGTATTCCGTCCATGGATATCATCGGTCTGCCCGACGGAGCCGTCAGGGAGGCGCGGGAACGGATTCGCGTCGCCATCATGCAGTCGGGTTTTGATTTTCCCGGCGGCCGCATCCTGATCAACATGGCCCCTGCGGATATCAGAAAAGAGGGTGCATCCTTTGACCTCTCCCTGGCCGTAGCGGTGCTGATTGCATCAAAACAGCTTCAAAGCGCTGACAATGAATCCTGGCTCATCCTGGGCGAACTGGAACTTTCCGGCCGGTTGAGACCGGTTAAGGGAACCATCTCCGCCGTTTCTTCAGCCCTGAAGGGGGGAATCCGCAAATTCATGGTCCCTCCGGAAAATCTGGACGAAGCGGTATCGGCGGGTGCTCTTGAAGTCATTTCACTTTCCCATCTGAAAGAGATCAATCAATCCCTGGAGTCGGATCTCTCACCTGCACCTCCCCCTGTGAGGGGCGAACTGAAAATCGGAACCGATCATGAAAGCTGTCCCGACATTAAGGATCTGAAAGGGCAGGCTCACCTGAAACGTGCTCTTATGGTGGCAGCCGCAGGCGGCCATCACATGCTTCTGTTCGGCCCGCCGGGATCGGGGAAGACCCTTGGGGCGACTATGCTGGAGGGACTGCTTCCCGATCTGACACCCGCAGTCAGCCATGAAGTCTCCCGCATCTGGTCGCAGGCCGGGAAGCTCGGACGCGGAACCGGACTGGTGACGAGACCTCCCTTCAGGATGCCTCATCACTCCGCCACCATGGAGGGTCTGATCGGCGGAGGAGTGCAGATCACCCCGGGTGAGATTTCCCTGGCCCATGGAGGAGTTCTGTTCCTGGATGAGACACCCGAATTCCAGGGGCGGATACTGCAGAGTCTCAGGGAACCTCTTGAGAACGGAAGGGTGACGATCGTACGAGCAGGTCAGTCCTACTGGTATCCCTCCCGGTTCCAGCTCCTTCTGGCCGCCAATCCCTGCCCCTGCGGAAATCTCGGAAAGGCGCAGGCGGTCTGCATCTGCAGCTCAAGCGAGATCAGCCGCTACTGGAAGAAGGTGGGCGGAGCCCTGATCGACCGGATCGATATCAGAGTTCCCGTCGAACCTGTTTCACCCCTTGTTCTGCTGACAGGGACGACGGAGACTTCCGCCGATCTGAGAGAGAGGATTGCCGCTTCAGTACAGCGGCAGTCTTCCCGTTATGAAGGGAGGAATTTTTCAAGGAACCGGGACATTCCCACCGGATTGCTGCAGGAGTTCTGCCCCCTGAGCCCTGAACTGAAAGAGTACTTTGCCCTTATCGCCTCCCGTCTGGGGCTCTCATCCAGAGCCTGTCATTCCATCCTGAAGGTTTCACGGACCATTGCCGATCTGCGGGACAGGGATGAAATCCGGCAGGAGGATGTGGAGGAGGCGGGTCAGTACAGACGGTACGGAGACAGCGATTTTTTCTGGAACAGGGAGTGAATCAACGGAAGGAAAATCCTGGCTGATTCGAAAGTTCACTGATCGGGAAACCCTTTCCATTTAACAATTTCGCTCACCGGAAGACTAGGCTTTCCGGGACCGCTAGAATTCATAGACATGGGTTTTTTTAAGATGTATGGGCGTTTCATTGTAATACTTGCTGAAAGCCCTCGAAAAGGAGCTGTGGTTGCTGTATCCGCATTCCAGAGATATGTCGATGACCGACATCTGCCCGTGCTGCAGGAGTTCTTTGGCACGGTTCATCCGGCACTCCTCAAACACTTCACTGGGGCCGACCCCTCTGATTTTGACGAATATTTTCCTCAGCTGGCTGACGCTGTATCCCATCTTTTCCGCCGTCTCATGAACACCGATCCCTTCATTCATATGGGCGCAGAACCAGGCAACGGCGGCACTGACGACCTGGTGATGGTTGTTCCATATCCTGCTCTCCAGTTTTTCATCCGTGTATTTGAGGAACAGGAGGCACAGCTTTCTGCAGCAGATTTCGAATTCCAGAATATCGGCATAATGGGGCGATAAAACCAGAGGAGAGAGCTTTTTGGCCATTAAAAGGACGGAATCGAGGACTTTCCGGTCCACCCGGGCCGATATGGTTCTGCGGCCGTTGAATATCTTTGAGAAGGATTCGGGTATCTCGGAAAAATGGAAAACCGCAATGACGGAACCCTTTCTGTCGGCAGAGTTCCAGCCGTGGGTGGAATCGGGTGTGGATATCCAGAAATTGTGATTCTCATTCCAGGTCTGTAATTCATCCCCTCTCTTTTTCAGAATGTTCTTGCCCGAAACCGTGAACTGGAACTCCCAGCAGCCGCGCGTATTTATGCTGATCGGTTTATCGGCGTAGTTTCTGTTTCCATAATTGCAGTACACAAGAGACATGAATACATCCTCGATGAAGAATCAGATTTAAAATGACCTTCTTTGTCGGATTATATCTCAGGAGGATGGTGACAGGGAAGGATAATCTGTCAGCCGGAGAAGATCCGATGAGCGAAAATGTTAAATTCTATGATTGTTATTGTGAATCTCCTCACCCGTATTCATAGTAGTTTAAGTTAATTGCCATTGATTATTACCGATCCTTCCGATTGCCGGTCCCCTCGGGGTCTCAGGGAACCTGAGGGAATGACGGTCAATCCAGACTAAGGGTGGATAATTCCTGTACTATGAATAAGAAACTGCGCGAAAACCTGACGTCCTATGCCTTTATGACTCCCTGGCTTGCCGGGTTTTTCATACTGACTCTCTATCCCATGTTTTACTCCCTCTTCCTTTCGTTTACAAAGTACAACCTCCGTATCCCCCCGGTCTGGGTAGGGCTTCGGAATTATATAGTCATGTTCGGAGGCAGCGAAAAGATTCTGGGAGATGAACGGTTTCTCAACTCCGTATTCGTGACCTTCCGCTATGTGTTTGTTTCGGTTCCCCTCAAGCTGGTTTTCGCTCTGGCCGTGGCCATGCTTATGAACAGAAAACTGCGTCTGGCTCCTTTGTACAGAGCTCTGTATTATATTCCCACTCTTCTGGGAGGTTCGGTGGCCATCGCCGTGCTCTGGAGACGGATTTTTTCCGGTGACGGCCTTCTCAATCTTATTCTGTCCAGTCTGTTCGGACTCGAAGGGCTGCCGTCCTGGATCTCAAATCCCAGATATGCTCTGTCGACCCTCATTCTTCTGGCGGTCTGGCAGTTCGGTTCTCCCATGATCATCTTTCTGGCAGGGCTGCAGCAGATTCCGACAGAGTACTATGAGGCATCCAGTGTGGACGGAGCGGGGAGTATCCGGCAGTTTTTTGTCATAACCCTTCCGGGCCTGTCTCCCATCATCTTTTTTAACTTTGTCATGCAGATGGTCAGTGCCTTCCAGTCCTTTACCCAGGCTTTTATAGTCTCCGGAGGGTCGGGAGGTCCTCTGGATTCCACAATGTTCTACAGTCTTTATCTCTATATCAAAGGTTTCGGATTTTCGGAGATGGGCTACGCAGCGGCGATGGCCTGGGTCCTTCTGATCATCATTGCCGTTCTGACGGCCGGTGCATTCAAGATCTCCGGAACTCTGGTCACATACGGAAGCGGGGAGTAGGGGTATGAAAAAAAAGAGTCTCCTGAACCAGCTGTCGGCCAATGTCTTTATAATCCTTCTCGGTCTGGGAATGCTCTATCCGATTCTCTGGCTGATCGGAGCCTCCTTTAAACCGGGGGATATGATCTTCTCCGATCCGGGAATTTTTCCTTCCGTGTTTACTCTGGAAAACTATGTCAGCGGCTGGAAGGGAATCGGTATCGTAGGATTCGGCACCTTCTTTTTCAACAGTTTCACAATCTGTATTCTAAGCGCTCTGGCCAATGTCATGTTCTGTTCTCTGACCGCCTATGC
>QKJO01000002.1 GCA_003249275.1 Spirochaetaceae bacterium | reverse complement strand
GAAGCGATTGCATTAAAATAATTATGCGGGCCGTTATCCAGAGAGTCAGCGAAGCTTCCGTTACAATCAATAAAAGTGAAACAAGAGCCATCGGTCCCGGCCTGATGATCCTCCTGGGTGTCTCTCCCGACGATACGGATGAAGATATTGAGTGGTTGACCGGGAAAATTTCAAAAATGAGGATTTTCACAGATGATCAGGAAAGAATGAACCTTTCCATTATGGATACGAAAGGATCTCTCCTGATTGTGAGTCAGTTCACCCTTTTTGCAAGCACTAAAAAGGGGAACAGACCCTCCCTGAATTTTTCGGCTTCTCCCGATACCGCTATTCCTCTCTATGAAGCCTTCGTTGCAGAAATAGGCAGAAAAAGTGGAAGACCTGTCATGACAGGAGAATTCGGAGCGGACATGCAGGTCCGTCTGTGTAATGACGGTCCGGTGACCATTGTGATTGATACCAGAAACAGAGAGTAGAAGAGAGAGGCACAAGCTCCCGCAGTCAGAGGGGTTCGGCCCGGCATTTGCGATTTCAGGAAAACCAGAGTTCTCCGAAGTATTCGGGCCTGTGAAAATCAGGCTCATCGCTTAAAACGGGATTCCAGCTGAGATAGTGGGGTGTTTCCAGGCCGTCTCCGCATTTGTACAGATTTCCCCTCATCCTTATCCCCTGAAAACTCTGGATGTCTTCCCGGTAAAAAAGTGACGCGGGTATAACCAGCATAAGATTCCAGACATCAGCCTCTCCCGCCAGACCTTCATGATACCGATGATAGGGTGACCGCCCTACCGAAGGGACTCTTTTGAGCTCCGATAAAAGCTCAGGACCGGTAACACTCCTGTTACTCCGGCCGGGTCCGACCTGTGCCAGGCAGCTGCCAAGACAGTTGAACTCAAAATTGTAGTAATAATCCCGATTCTCGGGAGAGAGAAAGACTTCCACACAGCTGTCTTTGTAGACATCGCTGCCGTCCTGGGTGAAGGTACCCAGAATCTCTCTTTCCTTCACGTAGTACTTCAAAAGAAGGAGATCTCTGCACCAGCCGATGCGGATACCGACCTCCGGTTTATCCGGGAAAGTGTCCCAGGACACATGACTTACTGATGCAGGCCTGCCTTTCTGATCAAAATCCGAGGAAAAAGCTGCCGGATCTCTTTCAAGAAGATCCATATCAATTTCCACCTCGGGAATTATCAGCTTATTGCAGTCATCCATCAACGCCACCAGCTCTTTCGATCATAAATTTTCGGGAATCGGGGACTGGCAGACTTTCTGACATGAAGCTCATCTATCTTCTGATCGATAAGATCAAGAATATACCGGTTCGGGTCTCCCTGAGATCTGCTTATAAGATAGGTATCCGACAGCGAAAGAACCAGTCCTTTGCGCAGGGATTTCAAAATACTGATCTTCTCATCATAATTCAAAGGAGTTGAGCCGTCCTTGCCGAAAAGATTGTCAATTCTGGTCAGAACTTCACAAGTTCTGAAGACCGGATCCGAAGCGTCCCTTATCTTCCCGATATAGACGGGAAGAAATTCATCACTCTCTCTTTTCTTCGTTAACATGATATTCCTGTTTTGCAATAATATTTTTAAATCAGAATCATTTTACCCAACATTCCAAGGAAATCAAGTGCCAAATGCATGAGTCGCCCGCATCACTACTCTGAAGGCTTCCTGTCCATGCTGAACCGGGGAGTACCGTCTGCATCCATGGTAATCCTGTAAATCACTCGTTCTCCGGATCGCACCGTCAGCTTCTGCTCCTGCTCCCACCCGATTCCCGACCAGGTCAGATTATGAACGCCCGGGGCTATCTGCCGGACCGGCGATTCCAGCTCGAGCTTCCCCAGCCGTTGAAACTTTCCGTCTTTTTCACCGTTTCTCAACCTCCTGCTGTGATCAATTTCAAGCTCCAGTCTGTCAAGGTTGTGATGAATTTCAAGCTCCCCCGGAAGAGGGACAAGAGCGGCATCCAGTATATATTCATTCCGGTAAAACTCGGGAGAAATTGTGTATATCTCCTCATAATAACCGGGGATTCTAACCGCCAGTTCATAGATTTTTCCTGCATACAACCCGGAATCAGGTCTCAGAACCTTCCAGTCCCCGCCCTCTTCCCGGTAGGTGACCCCTGTATCCGCCTGAAGAAGAGTACCCGTATAGATATCAGAAAGGATCAGTTTCAGAGAAAGCCACTGCATGAGGACCGGCGGTGACTTCAAAATGATTTCCAGGGGTCCCTCCCCCGATGTAAAGGAGGGCAGAAAAAAACTTCTGGTCTCAGTCCGGTTTCCCCAGTTCGATTCCAAACTGTAAAAGCCGCTCTTTCTGTAAAATTCCGTTTGATCCTCTCTGATTCCCGTCAAATTCCAGGATCTTTTTCCGTCACCCGACCTCAGTCGGATTTTAAGGTCCTCAAGCGGATAAGATCCCCCCGTGCCTGCTTCATTCAGAATGATTACAATTCTCCCGTATCTGTCAGGCATGAACCATCTGTAACAGAAGCCGGAGGTGAACAGAAAAATCAGAAATGTCAGGCCTGCCAGCACCGAGACAGTAAAGATCAACCTGCGGCGGAGGCCGGCAGGCCTGGCCTTTACTCCCAGGACCCTGGAAAACCCCGGCAGCAGAGGATTGTCTACGGCAGAGGCTCTGCCCTTATTCGCGGCACCCGGATATTGAATCCTTTCCGACAGCTCCTGTATGGAAGCTTCATCGTTCATCCGGAATGTACGGAGGGCCCGGAGAGCTTTTATCGCGGAAGGGTATCGGAACAGAGCAGAACGGCTGACGGCTTTTCTGATGAACCACCAGCAGGAAAATCCGTATTCAGGTATCAGAAAAAGCAGAGAAAGATGCCTTCCCCGCCGGATCATGTCCCTCAGTTCTTCGAGACTCTCTCCTGTGTACATTTTCCTGCCCGTCAGGAGTTCGAAATAACTGATTCCCAGGGCGTAAAGATCGGTTCTGGGGGTAACCCGCCCTCCGGGGGAAAACTGTTCAGGCGCCATATAGGCGGGAGTCCCGACCAGTGATCCGGCAGCGGATACGTCTTTATCCGAGGGGTCATCCAGCAGAGCAACACCAAAGTCGCCCAGTTTGACGTCTCCCTTGTTCGAAATGAAGATATTGGAGGGTTTGATGTCCCTGTGAATGATATTTCTGCTGTGTATATAGTCCAGCGCCTTGCAGCAGCACCTCAGAATGTATCTGATGGTTTCATGATTCAGAGGCCCCGACTGTTCGATGATCTGATCCAGGGAGAGGCCTTCGACAAATTCCATGACCATATAGTGTCTGCTGCCCTCTTTGAAATGATCGTAGACCTTCACGATGTGATCGTGATTCAGGTCCATCATCAGGGCCGCTTCCTGAAGAAAACGGTCATAGAAGGTTTTTTTACCTCTGAGATTCAGTTTTTTGAGGACCACCTTTCTCTTGAGCGTCGGGTGCATGCCCAGATAGACGATGCTTGTCCCTCCGGAGCCGAGGTGGTTCAGGATTTTGTATTTTCCGATCTGTTCAGGAATGGGTGCCATACTCTATTTATCGGTACCCCTTCGGGAGGGATATAAAAAAACCTTCCCGCCGGGAAGGTTTTCCATAGTGAATCCGGATCAAAGATCTTTCAATCTGATGGGAGACGGTTCGCTTTCTTCTCCGTGAATTTCGGAGAATGATTTGAGTATGTCCTTCTCCTTACCGCTCAGTTTCGCAGGAATCTGAACGCTTAGTTTGACATACATATCGCCTTTTCTGCCCGATCCGTGAAGGACCGGAACACCCTCATTTCTGATCCTGAGCATTTTTCCGCTCTGGGTACCGGGAGCAATCTTCAGTTTGATCTTCTTATCGTCCAGTGTGTTGACCAGAATATCGGCTCCCAGAGCCGCCTGGGTCATGGAAATGGGAACGACACAGAAAAGGTCGTTACCCTGACGCTCAAAATACTCATGATCTTTGATATGGATATAGACATAGAGGTCCCCGGCAGGTCCGCCCTTGGGACCGGCATCTCCCTGACCGTCAAGACGGATTCTTTTCCCGGGAGCAATCCCCGCGGGAATCGTCACCTTCAGCTTCTGGCGCTCCTTGACCACACCGCGTCCGCGGCAGGAGGTACAGGGATCTTCAATAATCGTTCCCTCTCCATGGCAGGAGGAACAGGGCTGGGCAATGGAGAAGAAACCGGAGCTTCTTCTTACCTGGCCTGATCCGCCGCAGGTGGGACAGGTTTTACTTCCCGTACCCGAGGAGGCTCCGGAACCGTGACAGACATCACAGGACTGCTGGCGGTAGTACTCCACCTCCACCTTGTCGCCGTAGATGGCATCTTTAAAATTGACTTCCATGTCATAGCGCAGATCGCTTCCGCGGGCAGGACCTCTGCGTCCGCCGCCCCGGCTCTGACCGCCTCCGAAGAAGGAATCAAAGATACTGGAAAAGTCTCCCCCGAAAATATCCTCAAAACCGGAAAAAGCAGAGGCGTTGAAGCCGGGCCCGCCCATATTGTCCACACCCGCAAATCCGTACTGATCGTAGGCCTGCTTTTTCTGTGCATCAGACAATACCTCATAGGCTTCTGTAGCTTCTTTGAATTTATGCTCCGCTTCCGTGCTGTTCTGATTCTTGTCCGGATGGTACTTTATGGCCAGTTTCCGGTAAGCTTTTTTTATTTCATCCTGAGAAGCGTTTTTCTCAATTTCAAGTACTTCGTAATAATCCCTTTTTGACACGGGTCTTCACTCTTCCTTTCAAGATGACAGCCCTGAAATTTCAGGGCTGTACACCGGATATCCCCGGAGATTCATGTTTCCGGAGATTTTTTTTGTAATATCAGTCTACGACTTCGTAATCCGCATCTTCCGCATCGGTTTCGGCTTTCTTGGGCTCGGCCGAGTCACCGCCTTCGGGTGCGCCCTGACCGGCTCCGGCTTCCGCCGACTGAGATTTGTACATTTCTTCAGCCAGTTTGTAGGAGGCCTGTTTCAGCTCTTCCACCTTCGGCCTGATGGTTTCTACATCGCCGGTTTTGATGGCTTCCTTGAGGGATTCGAGAGCGGCTTCAATCTTCTGTTTGTCATCCGAAGAAACCTTGTCGCCGAAATCTTTCAACGATTTCTCTGTCGAATAGATCAGGTTGTCGGCTTCATTCATGACTTCGGCCTTCTCTTTGACGGCTCTGTCTGCTTCGGCATTCATTTCGGCGTCTTTGACCATTTTCTCGATTTCATCTTCGCTCAGACCGGAAGAGGACTCGATTCTGATCTTCTGCTCCTTACCGGTTCCCAGATCCTTGGCGGATACATGGACGATACCGTTGGCATCGATGTCAAAGGTAACCTCGATCTGGGGTACACCGCGGGGTGCGGGAGGAATTCCGACAAGGTCGAACTTTCCGAGGGTTCTGTTGGCGCTTGCCATTTCACGCTCACCCTGAAGAACATGGATGGATACGGCGTTCTGATTGTCCGCAGCCGTAGAGAACACCTGGCTCTTCTTTGTGGGGATGGTTGTATTTCTTTCAATCAGCTTTGTAGATACACCGCCCAGGGTTTCGATTCCGAGTGACAGAGGTGTAACGTCGAGCAGGAGGATATCATTGACGTCTCCGCCGAGAACTCCACCCTGAATGGCCGCACCCATGGCAACAACTTCATCGGGGTTAACGCCCTTGTGGGGTTCCTGTTTGAAGAGTTCCTTGACCACAGCCTGAACCGCGGGGATTCTTGTCGAACCTCCTACGAGGATAACTTCATCGATTTCGGAGGCTGTGTAACCGGCATCCTTCAGAGCTTTCTGGCAGGGAATTTTTGTCCTTTCCACCAGATCGGCGGTCATCTGGTCAAACTTGGCCCTGGTCAGTGTGTACTGAAGGTGTTTGGGACCGGAGGCATCAGCCGTAATAAAGGGCAGATTGATGTTGGTGGACTGGGTGGAGGAGAGCTCCATTTTGGCTTTTTCAGCACCCTCTTTCAGTCTCTGAAGAGCCATCTTGTCTTTGGACAGATCGATGCCCTGATCCGCTTTGAAACTGTTGACGAGCCACTCGATGATTTTCTGGTCGAAGTTGTCACCGCCGAGGTGGGTATCACCGTTTGTAGAACGGACTTCAAAGACACCTTCGGCCATATCCAGGATGGAAATATCAAAGGTACCGCCTCCGAGGTCGTATACGGCGATTTTCTGCTCTTTATGCTCTTTTCCGAAACCATAGGACAGAGCTGCCGCCGTGGGTTCGTTGACAATACGTTTTACATCCAGACCGGCAATCTTTCCGGCATCTTTGGTGGCCTGTCTCTGAGCGTCATTGAAGTAGGCGGGTACGGTAACGACCGCTTCCGTCACGGTTTCACCCAGATAGTCTTCCGCCGTCTTCTTCATCTTCTGCAGAATGGCTGCAGAAATTTCAGGAGGAGACTGATGTTTGCCGTTAACATTGACTCTGACGTCTCCGTTAGGTCCCTTTGTAACGTTATAAGGAATCATGTGGGTTTCTTCAGTAACCTCACTGAACTGTCTTCCCATGAATCTCTTGATTGAGTAGATCGTATTTTCGGGGTTTGTCACCATCTGGTTCTTGGCAGGCTGTCCTACAAGACGTTCATCCTTGTCTGTAAAGGCAACCATGGAAGGAGTTGTTCTCTGTCCTTCCCCATTCTGAATTACAACCGGTTCTCCACCTTCCATGACCGCAACACAAGAGTTTGTTGTACCAAGGTCAATTCCAATAATCCGTCCCATATATTTTCTCCTAGTCCTTTAATTTCAATCAAACCGTGATTCCCGGCGTCTACCTTCCGCCATCAGATCCGGTTTTATACTTTTCCGTACTTCTGAAGACCTATTCCTCTTCGGAACTGTCCTCTTCAGCCGATCCGTTTCCGCTTTCCGCCCCGGTCCGGGCTACAGGTTTTCCGACCTTCACCTTGGCAGGTCTCAGAACCCTGTCATGGAGGACAAAACCTGACTGGTAGTCTTCCATAACCGTCGGCACTTCAATGTCGGAGGATTCCTCCATCATCAGGGCCTCATGTGAATTGGGGTCGTACTCCGCACCCAGAGATACGAGTTTTTTCAGGCCCCATTTGCTTTCCAGCATACTTGTAAAGTGCTGTTCCGTCATACTGATCCCCTCTTTAAAGGCATCAAAATCACGGGAGTCCTCGGAGGACTTGATGGCTCTGTCAAAATTATCAATCACTTCAATCAGATCTCTCAGAAGTTCCTGATTTCCGTATTTGACAGCATCGGCCTTTTCCCGGGCCATTCTCTTCCTGAAATTCTCAAAATCCGCATGTTTCCGGAGGTACTGATCCTTCAGATCACTGTTTTCCTGCTTCAGAGCATTTACAGTTTCCAGAAGTTCGTTCATTTTGTCATCCTCACCCGGAACATCTTCTTCTGTTTTATACTCCGGCTCAACATTCTGTTCCTCGCCGGTTGTTTCTGCGGGATTGTCATCTCTCAGAATTTCTTCCTGAGAATCCTCTTTCTCTTTCTTAGCCACTTGACCCTTCCAGTATCTTTTCGAACTTTCGTTTTTTACTGACTCAAAAATAATAATATTGTGGAATCAAGGTCAAGAAAAAATTGTGAATAAAAGCAGATTAAAACCCCTGCAGTCAATACTTTCCCTGAATTCACCGGTGAAAATGCCGAATTCACGGGGGGGATAATTTTGTGTTTTTTTAATGTGCCCAGGAAAAGTTGATTGTTTTTATGAACCAGAACTGTTAGGATTGGTTCAAATGATTAGAAATGTATTTATAAATGGTTCAATCAGCAC
>QKJO01000073.1 GCA_003249275.1 Spirochaetaceae bacterium | reverse complement strand
ACGACGTCCCGGCACTCCACCACATTGGGGGGCAGCTCGTACCTGAGCACCTGATCTCTGACGGGTGAGATTGTAAAGAGTTTGAAATCGATGTCCGGAAGATTCATGATCAGATCGTGGACCCAGGCGGAAACACCGCCGGTAATGAAGGGATAGGAACCCTCAAGTACAATACAGACGCAGAGTCTCGGGCTGTTAGTCTCCATGATTCCCCGTCCAGAATGTCAGTACCTCTTTCTCGTCCTCTCCCGGTTCGGAATCCTCCCTGATCTCGTCCAGTGTATCCTTTTTCAGATAGGCAATTTCAAGTTTCAGCAGTCTGTTTTTATTGCCTTCCGGCAGCATCTGCTCCGCCTGCTTGTAGAGTTTGAGCTGCAGTAAAATTCTGACTAGAAGGGTATTGTCCTTCCCCGAACCGGGAAATTCACTGTTCAGATTCTCCAGGATCTGATAGGCCTCTTTCAGGTAAAAGTTGCTCAGGGTACTTTCATCCTTATTGAGAAGAGCCATGTGGTAGTAGATCTCGGCGGCACGGGACCTGTCCTCCCGGCGGTTCTCCTTTTTAATCCTGTTTTTCAGAATTGTCAGATCATTGTTGTACTCTTTTTCTATGGCATTGAGACTCTCGGCTGCAAAAAGGGCAATCTCCTTGTCTTCGCTGCGGGACAGTTCTCCCAGAACCGATTTCAGTATGAGGTTTGTCTGGAGATCTCTGTTTTTCCGGGCCAGCAGCCATTCGATCTCATCCAGATTGTAGGGCTTCTTCAGGATCGGATTCAAAGCGGTGGATTTGTAGATATAGGCCTCGATGGGGAGGATCTCTTCTCCCACGGCCTGGAGGGCGGCGCTGGGGGTCCGCGGGATATAGAGAGTTCTGAGGTGGCCTATATAGGAATACCCTTCCTCTCTTTTCATATTTTCTGAATCTCCAGCAGATACTCGGCCTGTTTCATCAGTTCATCGGGATCCATTTTCTCATTGGTTCCGCTGGACGCATAGCCGATGCAGACATCGGGTTTCAGAATTTCTCCCTCCACATTCCATCTTTTGCCATTGATGTACTCCAGGCTCTCAAGACAGTAGAGGGAGCAGCCGTCATAGTCCATATGGGGAATAAAGAGGGCCATCGTCGAGTCCTGCCTGTAATGGAAGATCTCCGGACTGCCCGTGTGTCTGCCCGCCAGCTCCCTGACGAGTTCCGCCTGCATCTCCAGTGTCTTTTTCCGGCCGTATCTGTCCGAAAGGGATGAAAACTCGGGAAATTCGATGATGATCAGGCTGGATGAGTTGCTGATTCCCGATTCGTCGTATCGGCTCTTGTCCAGAACCCTGTAGAGCTGGGTAAACTGAGGCAGTTTCGTCTCTTCATTGTACTCTTCGCCGATGAGCAGATTCTCAAAATCCAGGGCCTTTTTCAGTGCTGGCTGGGCCAGACTGATGATGATCTGAATCAGGTTTTCGGTATACTCGCTGTACTTGATGAAGGGGAGGGATTCGACGGTTATGACCCCCCAGGTTTTATTGTCCAGAACCACGGGGCAGCAGATGATGGAACCGTCTGTGTTGAGAAGATGCAGATTCTCATAATCCAGCGCCATCCTAAGGGAGAAGATCTGATTGTTCCGGAAGACCCATCCCTCGATTGTATTCTGCAGAGAAAGAGGTTCCCGGGAGAAATCCTCACCCTCATCGCCCTTCCTCAGCCGGAGTTTCAGCTGGTTGGCGGAGGGATCGAAGACCCTGAGAGAGAGGGAGCCTGCTTCGGTGAAGTGAATGATCGTATCCAGCAGCCGGGAGATGCTCTGGTTTGTATCCAGACAGTCGATGGCATTGATGCTCTGATAAAGGAGATTGAGGGATGACTTCTGTCTGGTCACCCGTTCTTCCAGCTCGGTGATGATCTCCTGCTGGGCTCTGGCGACCTTATTCAGCCTTGTGTTTGTGATAGAAGATTTTCTGAACCGGAAGAGGATCTTGTTCAGGCGGTTCTGTCTGGCCGTCCTGATGGAACCGCTCAGATAGGAGAGAATCATGCCTGCAGCCAGAATGTTGATCAGGGGAACCCATGGAATCTGTGTTCTCCTTAAGATCACGCTGCCTCCTGTCCAGAGCAGCATTGACAGAAGCAGGGACAGAATTCCGTAACTTCTGCCGTGCCAGAAGGAGACGAAGACAGCCAGTGACAGTACCAGAATCAGACCGGCAGGAACGCCGGACTCAAGGACGGGCAACAGAGATAAACTGCCGAAAAGAACAGATGCGATTATGGTCTCGGGCAGGTAATTTCTATTTTTAAGTTGCATAATTATAGATGGATTATACTGTAAACCACACAGGAGATAAAGTTTTTATGAAATATCTTTCCCTTTGCCGCACCCTTATACTTTTTTCTCTGATAGTGCTGATGAATACGACGCTGCTTACCGGTCAGGAGGCACCGGCGGAAGCCCTGGGAAGTGAGGCTCAACCCGCCCCGACCGGTCTGATCCCGATATTCCCGGAAGTGGAGGAGGGGCTGATCTATGTGGAGGGCGAATCGGCTGTCTCCACCAACTTTGCAACCTCTGCCGTTTCCAATTACGGCGCCTCCGGTTTTAAATCCCTTCAGCTGATCCAGCAGAATGCTCCCTACGGAGGCCAGTCCTATTTTGCCGAGTATGCCTTTTATGCCGAAGAGGAGGGGGATTACGCCTTCTGGTACGGAGGTACGCCACCCGGACCTCTCGACTCTGTCTATCCCTCCTTCGCCAGTCCGTTCCGGTACACCCTGGACGATCAGGAGCCCGTTTCTGTCTACAGGGAAAATCTGGAGGTCAACCAGGCCTATACCCCCGCCTATTACTGGATGGAGGTCGCCCCTGTTCATCTGACCGAGGGGATTCACCGCATCAGGTTCGAAGTCCCCGAAAAAAGGCGCTATGACGGCCGGTTCTACTTCTTCCTGGACGCTTTTTTCTTTCTCAGGCAGGACCGGATGGAGGATGAACTGGTTCTGGTTCCCGACGTTTTTCCCCGGAACAGGACGGACCGTTCCATAGACAATCCCTTCCAGTCCTTCTCCTATTACGAAAAGATCATTCAGGATAATCCCGGCAACAAGGATGCCTACATCGTCCTGTCCATGATCTACTCTCTGGCAGGTGACTACATCAATGCCCTGAAAAATCTGAACAAGGCGGTCAGCCTTGATCCGGAAGATCCCTATCCACTGCTTCTGACCGCTAAAAACAGAATCTGGAACGGCGAGACCGCCGAAGGCCTTTCGGTGTACGGTCAGCTTCTCACCCTTGTCCCCGACAATGCCTCCTACTGGGCCGAGGCAGGCAAGGTCGCCGCCTGGACGGGCAATTACAGAGAGTCGATCGATTTCTTCACCCGGGGGCTGGAGCAGTTTCCCGATGACCTCAACCTGAAGGTCAATCTGGGGCTGACCTACCTGTGGATGTCCCGCTCCGCCGATGCGGAATCCGAGTTCCGGGAGGCGGAGGAGAGTACGGCGGGAGATCATGACAGAGCCATGGATCTGGGCCGGATTCACAAACTGAACGGCTATCCCCAGTACGCTGTCAATCTGTACATAAAGGAGCTCTCCGCATCTCCCCGTTTTCTGGAAACCTATCTGAATCTGGAAGAGTCCTACAGAGAGATGGGAGAAACGGACAGGGCTGATGATGTGATCAGACAGATTTATGACTCCTTCGAGTCCAGTCCCGCCCTGTCCCGGTATATGACGGTCTACGAAGAGAAAAAATCAATGAAGGACGGTATCCTTCAGGATTATCTGGATGCCCTGGCGGAGCAGCCAGACAACATTCCTCTCAGGCAGCTCCTGTCCCAGACCTACTTCTGGAACGGTCTGAAGGAAGAGGCCGTGGATCAGTCTCTTAAAATCCTGATCAACAAACTCTATATCAGCATCAGGGATTTTGATGAGAAAGCCGCCGACATCCTCGCCCTGATGGACCGTCTCTCCCGGTATCAGCTCCGCTTTGCCGCCATGGAAGAGGACTGGCAGAACGGGATACGGGACCTGACGGCTGCCGGTTCGGCCTATGACAAAGCCGTCTCGGCCGCAGAGAAAAAACCGGAGGACGAAGCGGTCCAGTCCGCTCTGGAGTCGGCATCGGCCGCCTATGCCGCCGCCTATGGAAGTGCCGGTCTCCTGACCTACCGGATGGGCGATCTGGATGCTGAAAGGGCAGAACTTGAGAAGGAATGGGCCGGTCTGCAGGAGAAGGAGGAACGGGAGGAGTCGGTTTTTCGTCAGCTGCTGGGAGAGGCGGAATGGACCTGGGACAGAGGATTCAATCAGAATGAACTGAGGCGGGTTCAGAGGACCGAGCCCTTTCTGGCCGGCTATATTCTCTCCAGACTGGCCCTCTTCGGCGGTAAACCGGGCGAAGCCGCCCTCTATCTGGAATCGGATGTGTTCCGGGAAGATATCCCTTCCCTTTACGGCCTCTATGAATCCTACCTTTGGGGCAGGGACGGGGAGAACAGCGCGAAACTCTGGGCCGCCCGGGCAGAGGATCTGTCCTCCTACAGAGGACAGATTTCAGGAATGGAAACAGATCTCCGGTCCGGTGATGCTTCCGCCAGGGCGTCTCTGCCGCTGCCGGATCAGTCTGCCGCCCTGATGGAGGAACTCTCTCTCCGGGCAAAAACCATGAAAACCGAATCGGAAGAACACGGCGTTCTATCGGCTGAAATCCGCGGTGTTCTGGATAAAAAGCTTGTCAGACAGATCTACTATTATGAGCAGGACACCTATCTGCTGCGCTACTCCCTGGGAGAGTACTACCTGGACATGGAGGAGAATCTGAAAGCCACTGAACAGTTTGAACGGGTTCTGGCCATGGATCCCTCCAATATCAGCGCCAACTACAAACTGGGCATCGTCAGCCAGAGGTACGGCGACTGGTACAGGGCCATGATCCAGTACAGAAAGGTGTACGAACAGAATCCCAGGTATGAGAATGCCGCCTACTACTACAATCAGCTGGCCCGCCGGAACGCCGATGCCCTGAGTGTTGATATTCAGAACATTACCGATCCCTCCAGGATCAACTACAACGGCACCCTGAATTATCAGTCCAGGGTGAATACCCGGTTGGGCTGGGGCGTGACCTACCATCTGGATATGGACCGGAAGTACAGGGTTTTCGGAGATGAAGTTCCCAATCAGTACAAGCTTCACAGCCTGTCCTTCAATGTTCCCTACCAGCTGACCGGCTGGAATCTGACGGTTACCCCCGAAGCGGGATTGTATGCCTGGAACGATTACTTCGGGGTTTTTCCTTCGGATACGGACTTCGGCTCTTCCGTTCTGACGCCCGGAGACGTGGGCAGCGCCCTCAATATTGAACCCCTGCTGGGCATCGGTCTGGGTTGGAAGAAAGACTTTCTGGATACCAATCTCGGGTACAGGTACAAACTGGAGGAGGAATCCCTTTTCTCAGACCGCAGTTTAACGAGGAGTCATAGAATCAGCGCCGGAGCCGGAACCTATTTCCCACTGGAGTCTCTGGACGAATGGGGTCCCGTCACAACAAGAACCTATGCTCAGATGGAGATTCTGACCGGAAGTGACGGGGGATCTTCCCGTATGAAAGGGCAGATTCTGCAGGAGGGTACGATCGGATATATCGTAAACAGAGCACCCCTTGTCAGGATGACCGCCAATGCCCTTGTGAATTTTGAAAACGGAAGTGATGCCGTCGTACAGGATTACTATCTGCCCCGGGGAGTTCTGGAGGCCAAAGGCGGATTGAGGGGGAGCGTCAATTTTCACAATGCAGCCTATACGGAAGCTCTGGAGCTCAGCCTGTTCGGTTCCATCGGCGGGTACTGGACCGATGTGGTCAGGCAGGAGGATCTGACGGATGCTGTAAAACTGGAAGGGCTGTTCAGTCTCTACTATGTCAGAGAAACCATGACCTTTTTTCTGAACATCAGCGGAAACGGCACATTCAATGAGAAACAGGGTTTGAGTTTCTGGGAATTTTCCGCCCTTCTGGGAGCCAGAGTCACCATCCCGTCTCTCCTAGCCAACTGACGGGAGGTTCCGGGATCTGCTGACCGGGCATTTCCCGTCAGACCGCTAAAGACGGAACAGACTCCGGCACTCCTGGAAGAGGGGATTTTCCTTCATGTCCACCATGAATCTCTCCTGAAAGTAGTTCAGCTGATCCAGTCTGATCCCCGTGTACTTGAGATAGGGGTTCAGAGCCTTTCTGATTTCATCCGAAAAGTCCACTTCAAAAAGGACGGTCGAAAGAAGATCGGCAATGGTGACCGTTATGATCAGCTCTTTGTGGGGAGACTGAATGTTTGTATTGCCGTGCTCGCCGGCGGTGTCGCCAAATAAGGCGGGCAGATTCCAGGTTTCCATAATCTTCCGGCCCACCTGGCGGTGGTTGGCGCCGAAGACGGCTGTTTCCTCACTGCAGGTCTTCTCTTCGTTCACGTTGATGAAAACCATGATTTTATCGTATCCCGTCTTATCCGATTCATAGAGGCTCATCTGACCGATATCATGGAGCAGCCCGGCCAGAAACGCTTCCTCCCTGATCCGGGAGGAACCGGAAATATCGCAGAGCTTCTGGGCAATGAAGGCGGTGATCAGGGAGTGCTGCCAGTAGTACTTGTAAAAGGGCGTCACCGTTCTGTTGCTGAACATATTGGACGCCGTCAGTAGCATGACCAGACTCTTGATGGATTTGAATCCCATCAGGGTGATGGCGGTCTGAAGCCGCGTAATCTGCTGCTGCCGAGCGTAGAGGGCCGAATTGGCGACCTTGAGAATTTTGGCAGTCAGACCGGGGTCCAGACTGATCAGCTCCTCGAGCTCATGAAAGGTAACATCATTCAGATCTTCCGCAAAAGTAAGAACCTTGGTGGCTACATCGGGCATGACTGGAATGTTTTTCAAAAATTTTTCAAAACTGTCCATAATTATTATAATCGTTCCAATTTCCCTAATGATTGACTATTATTATATATAAACTTGTGAATCGGGAGAAATGCAGACATGAATAAGTTGGATATGGATAAGCTGAAATGGGGTGTACTGAGTACGGCCAATATCGGATTGAAGAAGGTACTGCCGGCCATACAGAGTTCCGAAAACGGTGTTGTTTACGCCATCGCATCAAGAAATGACAGAACCGCGAAAGATGCGGCATCACACCTGAGTATCCCTCTCAGCTATTCTTCCTACCAGGATCTGCTGGATGATCCGGACGTGGAAGCCGTTTACAACCCTCTTCCCAATCACATGCATGTGGAGTGGACCATCAAGGCCATGGAAGCGGGAAAGCATGTACTTTGCGAAAAACCTCTCTCCCTGAATCAGGAGGATATCCACAAACTTATAAAACTCCGGGACAGGACCGGTCTGACCGTGAGCGAAGCCTTTATGGTCCGGTATCATCCCCAGTGGATTACGGCCAGAAAAAATATAACCGAGGGAAAAATCGGTGAACTGAGGAACATACAGGGATTCTTCAGCTACTACAATGTGGACAGAAACAATATCAGAAATAAAAAAGAGGCCGGGGGGGGAGCCATTCTGGATATCGGCTGCTATCCCGTCACCACATCGAGACTGATCTTCGGTGAAGAGCCTCTCAGGGTTGCCTCCATCGTGGAATACGATCCGGAGACGGAAACAGACAGGCTCTGTTCTGTCATGATGGAGTTCCCTTCCGGCCAGGCATCCTTCAGCTGTTCCACACAGCTTGTACCCTATCAGCGGATGAATATTTTCGGAACAAAGGGCCGTATGGAAGTGGAGATCCCCTTCAACGCTCCCCCGGACCGCTCCTGCCGCATCTTTCTCAGCAGGGGAGAGCACTATTATGAAGAGCATGAAGTTCTGGATTTTCCCGTCTGCGACCAGTATACGCTCCAGTCGGAATCCTTTGTCAGGACCATACGGGGAGAGCAGGAAAACCAGCTGCCCCTGGAGGATGCTCTGAAGAACATGAAAGTACTTGATGCTATATTTAAAGCGGGAAAGAGCCGAAAATGGGAAGAGGTGGTCTGAAAGACTCGCCGTCGGACAACCCGGATTGATAAAAACGTTTTTTAAC
>QKJO01000170.1 GCA_003249275.1 Spirochaetaceae bacterium | reverse complement strand
ATCAACAAAAGCCAGTCCTGACAGTACATTTCTTCCGATCAGCACGGGGGAGGACATTCTTCTCCTGTCGGTTATTGTAAAATCCGCTTCCGTCGTCAGAGAACCGATCGACACTGTCAGTCTGATGACGGGCCTCTCAACCCCCTGAGGCGAGTTGGCCTGGAGAACCCGGATGACTGACTGCACCGGCAATTCGACGTAACGATCCGCACCGTCATAATCCAGATTGAAACTGACCCATTGAAACCCGTCGCGGACGAATAGTCGGATTTCAGAGCCGTGGACGGAGGAGAGTTCCGCTCCCGTGTCGATCCGGCTCTCCAGAATGAGTCCGGGAGGGCTTAACATGACCATCTCTCTGGACCCCAGGATGACTTTAGAATCTGTTTCTTCAGAATGACCGGCCCTGTCCTCCGCCGGCAGAAGTGTCACCGGAATGACCGCAGCCAGCAGGATCAGACAGGCCTGTTTAATGTTTATCAACCCCGAAACCGCCTGCTTTTTGTATCTGTTGCTGTCAATCAGTATACATTCAGCGGTTCAGGGATTCCAGTAGCAGCCGGCTGCAGCCTCAAGGCTCAGAATCCGGTCCATCTTACGGCAGGGAACGGCTTTGACTCCCGCTTCCAGCTCTCTCATGAGTTCATCAAAGTTCCACACACCCGCATTCAGGGGATTGTATTTTCCTTTGCTCCGGTCTTCATCCCGGTTTTTTTCATATTCGTTGAGCAGAACGATGCAGATCAGGCTTAATCCCCTATGCAGGATTTTTTCATCACCGTTCGTGAAATTCAGCAGGGTTGCCAGACAGTCGAAGAGGACATCATTCCGGGACTCGCTGAGAAAAAAAATATCCCTGGAAGAGCCGTAACCGGAGAGAAGATAGATGGTCATATTTGTTATCGAGTCCCTCTGGGGCTGATCGGTATTTGCCAGAAAAGGAAGCCAGCCGATCAGCCGGGCGACAGGATTCTGCCGGACCCTTTCACTGAAATGAAGAAATGAAGGCATCAAATCGAATAGTCTGTCGCAGATTTCGAACCAGAACTCATCCTTTTCAATCTCCATCGGCACTTTATGAACCATGAAACAATACTCCCCTGAGAGTTGAGAATAAAGAACTCTATTCTCCGTTTCTCAGAGGAAGCTTGTATATCGGCCAAAAGGTTTAAATTTGCCTGATTAAGTCATAAATCGGGGTCAATCCGGAAAAACCGGTCACCCAAGTGATCAAAACTCAGTGAAGTCGTCCAGATCTCCGGCCTTTTCGGTACGCCGAGGAACACTTCTCTCCGTGCCCGTTTCCAGCATGGCTGTTTTTTTAAGCTGTCCCTGGCCTGATCCGGATACAGGATTTTTCGAGCCCTTTCTGAATCCCGTATCTTCGAGGAACAGAGGATTTACCTTTTCACCGGTTCTGAAGAAGCTGACGAGTTTGGACAGGCTGACAGATTTCTCTTTCAAAACCTCTGCCATGGACGCAATTTCTTCACTGGAGGCGGCATTGGACTGGATAACCTTATCCATCTGAAGGAGGGCCTGATTGATCTGTTCCGCTCCCCTGGCCTGTTCGTTGCTGCCCTCAAATATCTCTTCCGCAATTTCGGCGGATTTCTTGATAGCGGGAACGATGCTTCTCATCATTTCCAGTGTTGCATCAGCCTTTTTGACCGATTCTGAGGCCACATGAGTGATGTCATTGGCCGCATTCTGGCTGTTTTCGGCCAGTTTCCGTACCTCCGAAGCCACGACGGCAAATCCCTTTCCCGCATCTCCGGCTCTGGCGGCTTCAATAGCCGCATTGAGGGCCAGAAGATTGGTATTCCGGGCGATCTCCTCAATAATGCTGATTTTGTTGGAGATGAATTTCATGGAGTTGACCGTCTCTTCCACCGAAGTACCGCTCGAATCCGCATCTGTGGCAGCCCTGGAAACAATTGTATTGGACTCCCGGGAATTATCGGTATTCTGCTGAATATTGGCGGAGAGCTGTTCCATGGACGCCGAGATTTCTTCGGCACTGGAGGCCTGCTCGCTGGCGCCCGAAGCAACCTGCTGGGAGGCGGCAGCCACTTCCTGGGCATTGCTCATGATGGACCGGGAGGTGCTCATGATACCCGTAACCGTGGTTTTCAGCCTCTCGACCATGTGAGAGAGTGCCTCGGACAGAATTTTTGTTTCATCCCGGCTCTGCACGGCGATGTTCACGGTCAGGTCTCCCCTCGCAATTTTTTCAACATCGGAAACCAGTGATTCCACGGGTCTGGAAATCCGGGCTCCCATCATCCAGGCCAGCATGGAAGCCAGAACGATGACTGTAATATCCGCCAGAAGCAGAATCATGATGATCCTTTTAATGAAGCCGTTGATTTTCAAATGCTCCGCCTCCACAAGAGCATCAATGTCGTCTATGTAGTTTCCCGTACCCACGATCCAGTCCCAGGGAGCAAAGTAGGCCGTGTAGGAACGCTTGGGCGAAGCCGTGGTCTCCCCCGGTTTGTTGTAGTAATAGACTGAAAAACCGTCGCCCGTCTTTCCTGCATTGATCAGCTCTCTGACAATATAGGTCCCGTTGGCATCCTGAAGATTCCATCGGTTGGTTCCGACAACGGACTTGTCGGGCAGGGAGATCGTCACACCCTGAGAGTCATAGATAAAGATATAGCCGGTCTCACCGTACCTCATGGCATCAATGGCCTGAAGAGCCCGCTCACGGCTTTCTCCCTCCCCCAGAATCGATCTGTTGTCATAGTACATTTTTACTACCGAAACAGCCTGCTCAACCTGACTCTTCGCCAGGATGTCAAAATCTTCTCTCAGCTTTCTGTCCAGGGTTTCAAGGCTCTTCATACCCAGATCATTGACCTGGATTGTAGCCAGTACTCCCATAATAATACCCAGCACGAGAAGAGAGGTGAGAACCAGCAAACTAATCTTGAATTTTATCCTGATCACGATAATCTCCTGAACAAAGAAATATAAATAAGGTCCTTTTAAATCTAATATACGGGCAGGATGTTTACCAACAGATTATTTCCCGCCGAGCCCTATTTCATATAGGAATGGATGAAGATTACCGATAAAGTAGTAATACGTAAAATCTAAATTTATGACTCATCCGCCAGGATTGCAAAAGGGGTTCCTGTTCATGCAGATTAAATTGCTTCATATCCGTTCCAAGATGATCTTTTTTTTCCTGATGGCCGGACTTGTGCCCCTCAGTATTTCAGGGTATCTGGGATACAACCTGGCAAAAGATGCCCTTCTGGAGCAGTCATTTGATAAACTTCAGGTCATTCAGGAGCTCAGAGGGGCGGAGGTACGGAAAAGTCTGGACCAGCTGGTAACAGAGCTCCATCTCCTCTCCCAGTATCAGGAGATACGTGCGCTGGCTTCCGGCCTCCATGAGTTTGAAAAAGCGGCCGGCAATTCCGGAGCCGTCAATCTGAACGCTGAAGGATACGGCGAGTTAAGGGAAAGATCCATCCGGTTCCTTACGAATGAGTCAACAGCTTTCAATTTTGACGATTTTTATCTGATCGATGCAGAACACGGCCATGTGATGATGTCCCTCCGGGAGGGATGGGAACTGGGTACGAATCTCAGGTACGGTCCCTACAGGGAGTCCAGCCTGGCCATGGTCTGGAATTACATAATCAATGACAGCCGAACGACCTTCCTGGATTTCGCTCCCATATCAGCGGAGGGCAATCAGCAGTTTGCCTACATGGGAACCCCTCTGTTTGACGCACAGGGAGAGATCTCCATGGTTGCCGTCCTGAAGATCGGCCCGGAACTGATCACAGAATTACTGGATTCCCGGAGGGGCATGGGAGAGACGGGAGAGTCCTACCTCGTCGCCTACAATCCGGAAGAGAACAACTACAGCCTCCGCAGCGACATGACCTCCATGAACTACTCCACCGGTTATACCCATCCCACCAACCTCGAGTACTGGGAGGATGCCCGAAGAGACGGGTCCGGAGGCGGAAAAGGCATCTATAAAGACAGCTACGGCAAGAGCGTTCTTATCACATACAGTATGGTGTCTCTCCTCGACAGCACATGGTATCTCATTTCCAAAATAGACAGAGAGGAAGTTCTTTCCAACATCAATCCATTCATCAGAGTCCTGATTTACAGCGGACTGGTCCTTGTCGTTCTGGTCATCATACTGGCTGTATTCGTCGCCTCAAACCTCACGTCCCCCATTATCGCCAGCAAGGAATTCGCTTTCAACATCTCCCACGGGAATATGGAAGGCAGGCTGGATTTCAGCGACAGACAGGATGAACTGGGAGAACTGGGAGAGTCTCTCAATACAATGGCGGAACAGCTGAGGCTTCACGACTGGCAGAAAAAAGGCAAGGAAGGTCTGGATGATGCCCTGAGGGGAGAGTGGAATGAGCAGGAGCTGTCCGCTAAATTCATCCGCTTTCTGGTGAAGCATCTGGACGCGCAGATGGGCGGTGTCTACCTGACCAGAGAAGACGATCAGGAAATTGTCGACCTCTCAGCCTCCCATGCCTTCATCGACAGGCTGGGCAATTTCAGAACATTCAAACGAGGAGAAGGGATCATCGGCCAGGGGCTCAACGAGACAGAGCCCGTCTTCTACTCCCGCATCAACGAAGACCTTCCCTCCCTCAATATGGCCGTTGTGGACAGGATTCCCCCTTATGCGGTCATTTCGCCCCTCATCTACGAAAACAAGGTATTGGGCGTGTTTTTCATCGCCTCCCTCCAGCCCTTCCAGGACAGTGTCCGTGACTTTCTGAAGGATAATGTCGGAAACGCCGCCATCCTATTCAATACGACCAGGTCAAGAGGGCTGATCAACTCACTTCTCGAGAGTGCCCAGGAACAGGGCGAGGAACTCCGGGTGATCAATGAGGAACTGGAGGAGCAGACCAGGGCTCTCAAGGAGTCGGAAGAGGAGCTGCAGGCCCAGCAGGAGGAACTCCGGGTTACAAATGAAGAACTGGAAGAGAGAACCCAGGCCCTGGAGAACCAGACAACATCCATATCCAGAAAAAACATTGAGCTTACTCTGGCCCAGAAAGAGATCGAGAAGAAAGCCAGAGACCTGGAAGTGGCCAGCAAGTACAAGTCTGAATTTCTGGCAAATATGTCCCATGAACTCAGAACGCCCCTCAACAGCATCCTGATCCTGTCGCAGCTTCTGACTCAGAACAAGAATGAGAATCTGACGGAGAAACAAATTGAATCCGCCGAAGCCATTCACTCTTCCGGAGCCGACCTTTTGAAGCTGATCAATGAGATTCTGGACCTGTCAAAGGTGGAAGCCGGCAAGATAGACCTGCACCTGGAAGACATGGACTTCAGCGGGATGAGCGATGATCTGAAAAGGGTATTCAGAGAACTGGCGGAGGAGAAGGAAATTGACTTCTCCATAGTCCGGGATCCGTCTGTACCCGCATCCATTCATACCGATTCTCACAGGCTCCAGCAGGTTCTGCGCAACCTTCTGACCAACGCCTTCAAGTTTACCGATAAGAAAGGCAGCGTAACCCTGATCATTGAGCCTCCCACCGGGAAGGAAGCGGAAGCACTCGGACGCAAAGAGAGTGAGATGATCGCCCTGAGAGTCAGAGACACAGGGATCGGTATTCCCGAAGAAAAACAGGCGGCCATCTTTGAAGCCTTTCAGCAGGCCGACGGCAGTACGAGCCGGAAATACGGAGGTACGGGACTGGGCCTTTCGATTTCGAGGGAACTGTCTAAACTTCTGGGAGGCAGCCTCACTCTGATAAGCGAACCGGGCAAAGGATCCACCTTCACAATGCTGACTCCCAGAGTCTGCATCCCCCGGACCGAACATAATCCCGAGGCGGTGTCGGCACAGGAAATTCATAAGCCGGGCGAGAAGACAGCGGTCCGGACCGGATCTCCTTCACAGCCCGAAACCGCAGCGTCCGTAGTGCCCGCGGCAGAGGTTAAGACGACCGTCAACGATGAGATTCTGGATTCCATTGAAATAAAGGACGACAGGAACTCCCTGAAAAAGGGTGAAAAAGTCATCCTGATCATAGAAGACGATCCCAGATTCGTCAGAATCCTGAGCGACATCGCCCATGAGAAGGGCTACAAGTGCCTGGTGGCGGAGGACGGAGAAACGGGGCTCCACTTCGCCGACTTCTACAAACCCATGGGAATCATACTGGATATCGGACTTCCCGGCATCGACGGCTGGACCGTCATGGAGCGGCTCAAGGCGGATCCGGAGCTGAGGCATATTCCCGTTCATTTCATGTCAGGTTCCGACAACGTGATGGATGCCATGAAGATGGGCGCCATCGGATACATGACCAAGCCCGTCAGCCTGGAGAAGATCGAAGCCGCCTTCAACAGGATAGAAGCCGTCACATCCCGAACCGTCCGGCGTCTGCTGGTTGTGGAGGATGATGTGATTCAGAGGGAAAGCATCAGGGAACTCATCGGCGAAGGTGATGTGGAAACAGTCACCGTCGGCACGGGAAAGGAAGCCTTTGATGAACTGGTCTCATCGGAATACGACTGTATGATTCTGGATCTGGGGCTGGAAGACATGTCGGGGTACGATCTTCTTGAAAAGATCAAACAGGATGAGCGTCTTGGACATACTCCCGTGATCATCTACACGGGAAGAGATCTCTCACAGCAGGATGAGACCAGACTCAGAAAGTATTCCGAAAGCATCATCATCAAGGGGGCCAAGTCTCCCGAAAGGCTGCTGGATGAAACGGCCCTCTTCCTCCACAGGGTGGAGCTGGACCTGCCCAAAGAAAAACAGAAAATGCTGAAGATCAATCATGACAAGGATTCGGTCTACAGGGACAAGAAGATCCTCCTTGTGGATGATGACATGCGTAATGTATTTGCCCTTACAAGCGTTCTTGAAGAGAGGGGAATGATTGTCGAGGTTGCCAGAAACGGCGAAGAGTCTCTGGAAAAAATCAGCAGCGATACAAAGCTTGTTCTCATGGACATCATGATGCCGGTGATGGACGGATACGAAGCCATGCGCCGGATCAGAAGCAAGCAGGCTTACAAAAAAACTCCCATCATCGCCCTGACCGCCAAGGCCATGAAAGGCGACAGAAACAAGTGTATCGAGGCGGGCGCCAGCGACTACCTTGCCAAACCGATCGATACGGATAAACTCCTCTCCATGCTGAGGGTCTGGCTGTACGACCTATGAAAGATCAGAATCAGACGGAACATGAAAAACTGGAAATCGATCTTGTTCTTGAAGGAATCTACAGACGGTACGGCTATGATTTCAGAAACTATGCCAACGCCCATATCAAGAGACGGCTGGAACACAGGCTGGGCCTCTCCAGATTGAAAAACTATATGGAGCTGCTCCATAGAATCATCCATGAGGAGGAGTTCTTCAACGAACTGCTCCTGGATCTTTCCATCAATGTCACGGAAATGTTCCGTGATCCGCTCTTCTACAAGGCCGTGAGAGAGTCTCTGGTCCCCTACCTGCAGACCTATCCCTTTTTGAAGATCTGGCATGCCGGATGCTCTGCAGGGCAGGAGGTCTATTCCATGGCCATCCTGATGGAAGAAGAGAACATCATCAAAAAAGCACAGATCTATGCCACCGACTTCAATGAACTGATCCTTGCCAAAGCCCGGGAAGGGATCTACCCGGTGGAACTGATGAAACAGTATACGAAAAACTATCAGGCCGCAGGCGGCAAGGCCTCCTTTGCCGACTACTACAGGGCGGACTATGAGCACGTTCTGATCAACAAATCCCTGAAGGAGAAGATCCTGTTCTCCTACCACAACCTCGTTACGGACG
>QKJO01000043.1 GCA_003249275.1 Spirochaetaceae bacterium | reverse complement strand
TATCACTCCGTCTTCAAGGGTCCGGGTCTGGAGTTTGATGAAGTCAGGGAGTATTCGGACGGTGATGATCCCCGGTTCATAGACTGGAACGTCACCTCCCGGATGGGCGCTCCCTATACCAAAACCTTCAGGGAAGAGCGAGAGAGGCTCTGGGAGAGGCTCCGAATTCGATAAACCGTGTGAAAGGAAGCTGATTCCTTCCCTTAACACGGGAGGCATTCACGATGGAGACAATGTATTTTTTGATGCTTTCATCCACCCGGATGCGGGAGACGAGGGCTTTCAGATCCTGGATGGAATATTTTGAAAAAACCTTCCGGAGGAGCTGTTCCTCCCGGTTATCCAGCTGGTTCAGAATGGCCAGCTCCTCCTGGGGATTGGGGTAATCCACCTTGAGCTTCATTATGAACCTGTCCAGCTGAGCCTCGGGAAGCTGATAGGTTCCCTCCTGCTCGATCGGGTTCTGGGTGGCCATGACGAAAAAGGGTTCCGCCAGGCGGTAGGTATTCTCACCGATTGTAACCTGGGACTCGGCCATGGCTTCCAGAAGGGCAGCCTGGACCTTGGCCGGTGCCCGGTTGATCTCATCCGCCAGGATGATATTTGAAAAAACAGGACCCTTCCGGGGAACGAACTCTCCCGTCTGGGGTCTGTAGATCATGGTTCCCGTCAGGTCGGCCGGAAGAAGGTCGGGGGTAAACTGGATTCTCTTGAAATCCGCATTCAGCACTTCCGCCACCGCCTTGACCATCTGGGTCTTGGCAAGGCCCGGGACACCTTCCACCAGGACGTGGCCGCCGGTAATAATTCCCATGAGGAGCCCCTTGATCATCTCCGTCTGGCCTATGATTTTTTTGCCGATCTCTTTCCTGGCCGTATCCAGCAGGTTCCCGGCATCCTTCATCTGATCTGCCAGGTTCTTGTCATCCGTCATGGTGTTTTCCTTTTAATAAAGATTGTCTTTTTTCCGTCTCCGCTAAACGCAACAGGTTTCTCAGGTCCGGTAGTCCGCATTTTCCCTGACATACTCATAGGAGAGATCGGATCCAATGACCACGGCTTCTCCTGTTCCCAGGCCCAGACTGACAGAGATCTCCACGACCCGGTCATGCTCGGGATATCCCGGACTGGGTGTTGTCAGCGACCTCTCTTTTAGATAGGCACTGAGCCTCTTTTCTTTCGCCGAATCCAGGGAGAACCGACCCTCCCGATAGATCTGCTCGTCTCCCAGGGAGATTGTAACCTTCTGCTCATCAAGAGGGACATCATGATTTCCCGCATAATCACCTACGGCCTGAACGAATCGACCCACATTGGGATCATTGCCGAAGACTGCTGTTTTACTCAGGGGGGAATTCACAAGGGCCTTGGCAAAACCTTTTGCCTGAGCGTCCGACCCGGCACCGGTGACTTTTACCCTTATAACATGTCCGCACCCCTCTCCGTTACGGACAACATCCTCGGAAAGTTCACCGCAGAGCCTGAGAAGGGCGGCTTCCAGTTCCGCTTCGCCGACAGCCGGTTTTCTGTTGGAGGAAAAAAACAGAAGAGTGTCGCTCGTGCTCTGATCGCTGTCCACCGAAATTCTGTTGAAACTCTGCTCCGCCGCCGTGGGAAGAATCCTTCTCATCACATCCCGGGGGATGGACACATCGGTCAGAAGAAAAGAAAGCATGGTGGCCATATTGGGTTCGATCATCCCGGCGCCCTTGGCGATCCCCGTGATCCGGCCTTCACCAAGAACGACACTGCGTACCTTGGGAAAGGAATCGGTCGTCATGATCGACTTTGCGGCGGAGAGAATCGATGCATTCTGAAAATTCTGAACCAGTCCGGGGCAGGCCGCTTTCATCTCACCGACGGGCAGAGACCAGCCGATGACGCCGGTGGAAGAAGGAAACAGGGGGGCCTTCAGATTCCCGCCCATGGCGTCGGAAAAGGCCTGCAGGACCTGCAGTGCGTCTTCTTCTCCTGTCGGCGTACAGACGTTGGATATTTTATTGTTGATCAGAACCCCCTGAACAACAGGTTCATCCAGCAGTTTCCGTCCGATCCGGACCGGCGCTCCGGGAAAGGCGTTTTTTGTAAAAACCCCGGCGAAGGAGGCAGTGGGCTCCTCCAGAACTATGGCGGTCATTTTCATGGCGGCCGCGGGTCCCTCACTCCTCTCAACGGGAGTAAATGTCAAAGAATGAACCGCGGTCTTGAACCCTTCCGGAAGGGTGCTGATGCCTTCAAGATACTCATGATACTCAGAGGCGGAATGAAACTGTTTCATAGATCCCTATCATAACGGGGATCGGTGGAAAGGTCTATCATCCCCCGCCGGGGAGAGAGGCGTAAAAGAGAGGCTCCCGGAGGTTCGTTTCCTGTTGCAAACCCTTGTAATTTAGGCTTCAATGAGGGAGGAGGATCGGATGAAAAACACGCGGGCAAAAACACTCATGATCCAGGGAACCTGTTCGGATGCAGGCAAGAGTATTCTGGTCGCCGCATTCTGCAGAATCTACACCCGCAGAGGTTACAGAGTCTCCCCTTTCAAATCACAGAACATGGCATTGAACTCTTTCGTCACCCCCGAGGGTTTCGAGATCGGCAGAGCCCAGGCGGTCCAGGCACAGGCCGCGAAAAGACCACCCCACATAGACATGAACCCCGTACTCCTCAAACCGGAAGGGAATTCCCGGTCACAGGTGGTCCTGATGGGAAAGCCCTGGAAGACTCTGGCGGCTTCAGACTACTACCTCGCCAAAAAGGATCTATGGACTGAAGTGACCGGCGCCATGGACCGGCTGAGGAATGAAAACGACATCGTCATTGCCGAAGGAGCCGGCAGTCCTGCTGAGATCAATCTGAGAGAGCATGAGATCGTCAACATGGCCGTGGCGAGGTATCTGGACGCTCCCGTACTTCTGGCGGGAGACATAGACCGGGGGGGAGTCTTTGCTTCCCTCTACGGAACACTGGCTCTGGCCGATGAGGACAGAGAAAGGATAAGAGGATTCCTGATCAACAAATTCAGGGGGGATGTCAATCTGCTCACCCCCGGGCTGAAAATGCTGGAAGAACGCTGCGGAGGCGTTCCCACCCTGGGTGTCATTCCCTTTATTCCGGATATCTATCTGGCTCAGGAAGACTCGGTCTTCATCGACAGACACAGGAGTTTCGGAGAAGGCGAAGGGCTGCTGCTGTCGGTGATCAAACTCCCTCACATGTCCAACTATGACGACTTCGATCCGTTTCTGAATGAAAAGGGAATCAGACTGAACTTCGTCAGCCGTCTGTCCGAACTGAAGGAGAATACGGCAGCCATCCTGATCCCGGGTACGAAAACAACAATCCAGGATCTGAACTGGCTCAGAGAAACCGGCCTCTTCGATAAAATCAGGGAGATGGCGGGAAGAAAGATCCCGGTTGCCGGAATCTGCGGCGGTTATCAGATGATGGGCCGGCAGATCCATGATCCCGATTCGGTGGAAGCCTTCGGCGGCAGCTGTGACGGTCTGAACCTGCTGCCCGTTGAAACTGTCTTCTCCCGGGAAAAGACAACGGTACAGACAACAGGGCGTCTTGAGGGGACCGGCGGATTCTTCAGAAACCTGAAGAATCAGGAGTGCCGCGGTTATGAGATTCACATGGGGACTACAAAGGGCCTGGAAGGTGAACTGCCTCTATACATGCGTGAAGACGGAACAAAAGACGGCTCGGTCTCTGCGGACGGACGGTTCTGGGGGTCTTATATGCACGGCATTTTCGACAACCTGACCCTGCGGAGGGCTTTTCTCATGTCCCTGGGATGGGAGTCGGAGGAACCCGGAGAAAGCGAGGAGATTCTCCGTGAACAGGAGTTCGAGCGGATCGCCGATGCCGTCGAAAAGGCGGTGGATATGGATGTTCTGGACAGACTGATAGGGATAAAGTGATGATGGAATATGCGCTCATATTCGCCCTTGCTGCCCTCTGCCTCGTCCTTCTCTTTCTGCTGATCCGGCGTAAATCTACACCGGGAGACGGCAGCCTGGTCCAGTTCGGACGCAGGCTGGAACAGCTGGACAGGATCGCCAGACAGGTGGAGGAGATGAACAGTGTCTTTCATACACCCAGGCTGAGAGGCGGACTGGGTGAGACACTTCTGGAAGAGCTGATCAAAAACAGGCTTCCACAGGACAGCTACTCCTTTCAGCATACCTTTTCGGGGGGACAGCGGGCGGATGCGGTCATCCGTATGGGCAGCTACAAGGTCGCAGTGGATGCCAAATTCCCTCTGGAACAGCTGACGGGTTTTCTGGAGTCCCCGGAGGGGGAGATCCCCCGGTCTGTAAGAAAGATCTTTACAAATCACGGGGCGTCCATTGCGTCCAAATACATCCTGCCCAGAGAGGGCACCATGCCCTTCGCCCTGATGTACATTCCCTCAGAAAGCATCTATTACAGAGTGTTTATCGCCTCGTCTGCGTCTCTGCAGGAGGAACTCCTGGGCATGGGGATACTGCCTGTGGGCCCTTCCTCCCTCTTCGCCTACCTCCAGACCGTCGCCTACGGATTCAGGGGGTTCAGTTTTTCATCAAGAAGCAGAGAGATGATGCTCCTCATCTCCCAGATCCGGAAGGATTACGACCAGTTCATCAAACAGTACCAGCTGGCGGGTACGCATATGAAAAACTTCCAGAAAGCCTGGGAGGAGGGAAACACCCGGCTCTCCGAAATGGACAGGAACATCCGGAATCTGGGTTCCGAGGATTCCTGATCCCGGCTGGATAAGAAAGGTCAGATGACGAAGGAACCTTTTCTGATCAGCGGAAAGCTCCGTCCTTCCCTGTCATAACCTGTCACATCCATCGTCTTTGATCCGATCATGAAATCCGTATGAACAAGAGAAACATTACAGCCCGCCTCTTTCAATGCCGTCTCACCTGAAGTACCCGGAGGCAGCTCGAGGCAGAAGGGGTAACCCGCACCCAGTGCGATATGGCAGGATGCATTTTCATCATAGAGGATGGATCCGAAGATGAGTCCGCTTTCGGCGATGGGAGAGTGCTCATCCACCAGCGCAACCTCGCCCAGAAAGCGCGCTCCCTCGTCCATATTCAGGAACTTCTCAAGAACATCCCGTCCCCTGTCTGCCCCGAAATCGGCCACACATCCCTTTTCGAACCGGAACCAGGCACCCTCCACCGGAGACTCAAGGACCTTCAGGGCCCGTGTTGTTCTGACAGTCCCGTCGCAGCGTCTGAAATCGGGTGTTGTAAAAACCTCTTCCGTCGGAAGGTTGTTGAACACCATCCTCCCGTCCGGAAGGGCCGACGGACCGCCGTTCCAGCGGCTGGTTCTGTTCAGTCCCAGAGTAAAGTCCGTCCCGTCGTCTTCAAAGTGAATCCTGTCGAGAGCCATTTCATTCAGAAGTCTGCATCTCTCCCAGAGGGCTTTTCCATGTTCTTCCCAGGCCTCTGAGGGATCTTCGCGATCCAGCCTGAGAACCGGCTTCAGCACCTCCCAGAGATCTTCCTCCGATGCCTTGTCGCCCAGAACCTTTCTGGCCCATTCCGGTCCGGGTGAGCAGATGACGCACCAGGGGTGTTCTCCGTTCATCATCGACGTACTGATAAAATTAAGGGCCTTTCTGGAAGCTTTTGTCATGCGGCCCAGTTTCGCCGAATCCGCATCCGCCAGAACATCCTGCTCTTCGGCGCTGTCAATCCTGATTCTGGCCCAGTCCTCGGAGAGCATCTGATGGCCCTGGCTGATCATATAGTGGGGAACATAATCGAGGGCCTCACCATCCTGTGCGGCCAGACGGGCTTTGGTCACATAATTATCTTTGACCGAGATCTCTACAAAACCAGCACCAAGCTCATAGGCTTCTTCAGCCAGAGACCGGGCCATATTATAGTTTCCGGCGTTGCAGACGATTAACAGGTTCTGTCCTTTTTTAAGATTCAGTCCTTTCTTCAGGACGACCCTGGAATAATTCTTGAAATTGATCATAAAGTAAAACTCCATTCAGTTCGATTCGACCATTATCAGCGGTTTTCACCGGGATTTCCAGAACAGAATGGTCCCAGGCCGGGCTTTTATTTCATTTTTCTGCAGTTTCCAGAATCAGAATCAGAGGAAAATGATCCGAATACCCCTCTTCTCTCCAGCTTTCCCAACCCATGGGATGGCCCTGTTCATCACACATGGCCGGATTGACGAGACATTGACTCTCTCTGTAATCCAGACCAGATCCGTCAAAGAGACCTCCGTCCAGCAGCAGCTGATCCAGTTTCATCCATCTGTTCTGAAAGAAATAGCTTCCCGCGCTGTCCATGGAATGCCAGGGGGAGTATAGAACTGTTTTTTCAGTCTCCATGGCCGTATCCTCCGGAACCGAACTGACATAAAGGCTGTTTTTCCAGGGGACGGCAGTCAGCTCTTCAACGGGGATCTGGGCAGTCTGGGCGCCGCCGGTTCTGAAATCCTCACAGGAGCCGTTCATATCTCCGGCAACAACAATGCTTCTCAGTCCTTCCTGCCTTAATTCTCCGATCCGGGCGGCAAGGACGGAAGCGCTCATGATCCGGGCCTGCTCTGTTGCGCCCTGTCCTCCGGATCTGGATTTCCAGTGGTTATTGAAGAGGATCAGGCGATCTCCCCCGGTTGAGAAGTGAATTTCCACAAGAGGACGAAGCCCGGTTTTGCCGTACTCTCCCGGAAAATGGAGATGAACCTGATCAGGCTTCAGCCTGGAGAGGATGCCGCAGCAGATCGCCGAACTTCCGTCGCCCCAGGCTTCTGCAAAGGTATAATATCCGTCCAGATATTCCCTGTTCAGGATGTCGAGGACCCTGCGGTTCTCCACTTCCTGCAGGAGGATGATATCGGGAAGTTCCGGTTCCAGAGAGAGGATGATCTCCTGAAGATTGCTCATTTTAGCTCTCATCTTCTCTTCGTTCCAATCGGACTGAAGCGGGTCATACTCCTCATACTCGATACCGGAGGATTCCGCATCAAAAAGATTCTGAACGTTCCAGGTCATGAGGGTCAGAGAGTCTGAGATCTCTTCTTCGGGAATCAGACAGGAAGAAAAGAGCAGCAGAATGAGGGGATATAGAGTTCTCATCGGGAGCCTCCCGGATCATCAACACCGGGATCATCTCCCTGAATTCAAAAAACCGGCTCTTTCAAGCCGGTTCTTTTCCAGATTCTCTGGAAATCAGGATTTCTGGATCTTCTCCAGTTCTTCTCTTGTAGAAATGATTTTGGAGACGAGGTTATACTCCAGGGCTTCTTCCGCATTCATCCAGAAGTCGCGGTCCGTATCGACACTGACCTTTTCAACAGATTTACCGGTTTCTCCGGAAATGAGTTTGTTGATCTTGACTCTCAGCTTCTCCAGCTCGTTGGCATGGATTTCGATTTCGGTAGCCACACCACGGATACCGCTCAGGGGCTGATGGATCAGATAGTGGGAGTTGGGAAGGGCAATTCTTTTGTCAGCAGGTGCAGCCAGAAGAATGATGGAACCGGCACTGGCGACCAGACCCATTCCCACTGTGTAGACATCGGGTTTGATAAACCGCATCATATCGTAGATGGCGAATCCCGCATCCGCATCTCCTCCGGGAGAATCGATGAAAACCTTGATGGGGTCATCGCTGTCGGCTTCAAGCAGAAGGAGCTGTTTGATCACTTTTTCCGCCAATTCCTTATTGATCTCTCCGGAAAGGAGAATCGTTCTGGTTTTGAGCATTTTCTGGGAAAGGGCTTCCTGTTCGCCTTCTGATTTCTGCTCTTTACCCTCTTCCTCCAGACGTCTGATCATTGTATAGTCTCCTTAATAGCTTTTCATACGCAGG
>QKJO01000251.1 GCA_003249275.1 Spirochaetaceae bacterium | reverse complement strand
GGATCCCACTGTCGAGCAGCTTGCCGAAATCACCATACAGTCTTCCGTATCATGCCGGACCTTCCTTCAGACAGAGCCGCTGACAGCCATGCTCTCCTTTTCAACAAAAGGATCTGCGGCACACCCCAATGTGGATAAAGTAACAGATGCCCTCAAACTTGTAAAAGAGAGAGCCCCCGAACTGAACGTAGACGGAGAGCTGCAGCTAGATGCCGCCATCGTTGAGAGCGTCGGCGCCAAGAAAGCCCCCGGTTCACCTGTAGCCGGCAAAGCCAACACCCTGATCTTCCCCGACCTCCAGTCAGGTAACATCGGATACAAGCTGGCCCAGAGATTCGGCAATGCAGGAGCCTACGGCCCCTTCCTCCAGGGATTTGCCAAACCCATCTCCGACCTCTCCAGAGGATGTTCTGTTGAAGACATCGTCAATACCATCGCGGTCACCATGACCCAGGTTGAAGACTGATAATCCTATGGACGTCATTATCATGGGATACGGCCGTATGGGCCGGGAAGTGGAAAAGATTCTCCTCACCAGAGGACACCGCATCGTCTCCCGGGTCGATCCCGGCGGAATCGGCGATGAACTCAGGCCTTCGGAGGAGTCTTTGAAGGCGGCAGACGCGGTTATCGAGTTTGCTCTTCCTGCGGAAATTGAAAAGAACTCACAGCTCTACGGCCGTTACGGCCTGAAAGCGGTTGTGGGCACGACGGGATGGGAGAGTAAAAAGGAAGAGGTGCTCAAACCCTTTGAATCTTCAGAAGGCTCCTACCTCTACGGTTCCAATTTTTCAATCGGAGCCCATCTTTTTTTCAGACTGACCGCAGCGGCCTCCCGGATGATCAACAAGGTGGAAGAGTACGATATCATGCTCTGCGAGTACCACCACAACAAGAAAATCGACGCCCCTTCGGGAACAGCCCTGACGGCGGCGCAGCTGGTCCTTGACAATCTGGACCGGAAAAAGGAGATACTCCCGGGGAATCCTCCGGGAGCCATCAAACCGGAACAGCTCCACGTTGCCTCCGTCAGAGGAGGAAGCATTCCCGGTATCCATACCCTGACCCTGGACTCCCCCGCAGACACGGTCGAGGTCAGCCATAACGCTAGAAACAGAAGCGGATTTGCTCTGGGCGCCGTTATGGCTGCGGAGTGGCTGGCAGGTAAAGATTCCGGCGTCTATACGGTGGATGATTTCATCAGCGACCTGATTGACTGATTTCAGTTTTATCCCTCAGGAGTTATTTCCTGAGGGATCTATGATTATTAAGGAGTATCCAAATGTTTACAGGCGTATTTACAGCTTTAGTTACCCCCTTCAACGAGAAGAAGGAGATTGACAAAGAATGCCTGAAGAAAATTGTTCAATTTCAGCTGGACAAGGGCATATCCGGCCTCGTTCCGGTAGGAACCACGGGTGAAAGTCCCACAGTTTCCCATGAAGAGAATATGGATGTCATCGAGATGGTTGTCAAAGCAGTGAACGGCAAGGTTCCCGTCATTGCCGGAACGGGCTCCAACTCAACGGACGAAGCCATCAGAATGACCAAGATCGCCAAGCATATCGGCGCCGATGCCAGTCTGCAGGTTGCTCCCTACTACAACAAACCCACTCAGGAAGGCCTTTACCAGCACTTCATGTCCATCGCCGATGCGGTCGATCTGCCCATGGTTGTCTACAATATTCAGGGAAGAACGGGCGTCAACATCGAAACCGACACTCTTATGAGACTGGCCAAGCATGAAAATATCGTGGCCGTCAAAGAAGCCAGCGGGAATCTGAATCAGATGATGGATGTGATCCGGAGAAAGCCGGCAGACTTTGATGTCCTTTCGGGTGATGACAATATGGCCCTTCCTCTGACCCTTATGGGCGGTAACGGCGTCATCTCCGTCGTCAGTAATATCATACCCAGGTGGATGGAAGAGCTGATTCAGGCGGCCAGAAAGGGGGATGTGGAAAAGGCAAAAACCATCCACTACGAACTCCTGCCCCTCTTCAAGGCGATGTTCCTGGAAACCAACCCGATCCCCGTCAAAACAGCCATGGCTGAAATGGGTCTGATCAAAGAGGTTTTCCGCCTGCCCCTGTGCCGGATGGATGACAAAAACCGGTCTCTGCTGATCGAAGCGCTGAAAAATCAGGGTCTGATCTGACGACGCAGCCGGAACATCATCCCCGATGAAATCGGGGCAATAAAAAACCCGCAAGGCCTTCCGGTCTGCGGGTTTTTTGTATCCGGAAGTCAATTGATCCGGGTATTATTTGGGTGAATAGTGCTCAAGCCTCATGGCGGCTGCGGATCTCATCATGGAAACCCAGCTGGCGACGCCCTTGCCGTAGTAGGCGGCAAAATCAACGGCCGCATCTTCGGAGGCGACGTTCGGATTTTTTTCTAGCATATAGTACCAGTGGGTTGATACCGCGAACAGAAGCTGTCCCTTTGTGTAGTGGACAAACGCCTTTTTGACTTCCCACCAGTCGATGACCTTGAAAAGAGGATCATACACCTTTTCTTTCCAGGAGCGATATGCCTCTTCCCATGTGCTGACCTTACCGGATTTCTGATCCGTCAGATATCTATGTACATTGATGTGTTCAACAAGGGTTGCCCACTCTTCGTCACTGCTGAACTCAAGATTATCATCCTTGAGATGGACCTTCAGAAAGGCCATATTTTCTTTGTTTTCCGCTTCCAGACGACTGTCTATGTTACTCATTTTACTCCTCCTCAAACTGGAGCTGATGCATGGTTAAATCCATACATCCATCATATGACTCAAAGATAATGCTCCGGAAAATAAAAATCAATATTTTCCTTGACATATTTACATTTTACCCCTTATGAGATGATTTTTTTTAAAAAAAGCCAGCGAGGAGGAGTCATGTCCAATCAGTGTCCATCCGCTTAATCCCGCCAGGATGTCAAGTGAATCGGTGTTGTAGAAACGGATGTGGGTCGGATCTTCCTTATACCACCAGTTCCTGAAGGCGGCCGGTTCCGGTGAAGGGAGGAACTGGGTTCTTACGGAGATCACGCCGTTCTCCGAAGCCAGTTCATACAGATCCATAAAGGCTTTGACAGGGTTGTGTATATGTTCGAGGACCTCGCACAGCAGGATGAGCGAGTAATCATGCCGATCGGGCCAGAGGGGGAAAAAATAGGGATCATAGGAGGTCACATCCATTCCCAGCCTTTCAAGCATGTGAGTCAATACGGGTGTCGGTCCGCTTCCGAAGTCAAGAACGCGCCCTCCCTCGTACCAGGGCATCACTGCTTTATCGATAAAAGACTGAAGCCATTGCACGTAGCCGGCGTCGTCCGGATTATTCCTGTGCTGTTCGTACCGCTTTTTTTCACTGTCCGCATCGGGAAGAGTCGAATCCTCCTGATATACAAGGCTGCATACCGGGCAGAGGAGAAACCTGCGCCCCTTTGCCTCGTAATCCAGAAAATAACCACCCTCGGATCCGCATACCGGGCAGGACAGCATCGACAACCTGCTAACCCTTTCTGTCGGGATCGACCCTTGAGAGCCTGTCGGAAAGGGAAACAAACTGTTGAACAGAGATCCGTTCCGGTCTCCATCCGAGATCAATCCCTTCTTCCTCAAAAACGGAAATAAGCAGATCTTTGCCGAACCTGGCAAACCGCTGTCCCGACATGGCGTTCAGATTGTTTCTGACCGTCTTTCTTCTGGAGACGAAAATATCACGGATCAGTGTCTGAAAAAGTTTTCTGTCTTCCATATCCACGTATTTCCCATGGGGCGTAAGCATGACGATTCTGGAGGAGACCCTGGGAACGGGATAGAAAGAGCCCGGATTGAGAACGCCGCAGTCTTTCACATCAAAGGCGGACTGGCAGAGAATGGAAAAGGAGGAGTAGTTCTTGCTCCCTTCCGAGGCGGTCATTCGGTCTCCCATCTCACTCTGCACCGTAAGGACAAGCCTTTCGGGAAGCATGTCGTTTTCGACAAAATCGGCAATAATGGCGGAAGCCGCATTGTAAGGCAGATTCCCGAGGACTTTGTCGGGTTTTCCATGCTTTTCCATCTCCGATTTCCAGGTTTTGATGACATCCCCCTCCACCAGACTGAATCGTTCGAAAGAGGACATGGCCTTGCCGAGATAGGCGACATAACCGGGATCGATCTCAAATGCGGTGAAATCGACCGGACGGGAGGCCGCCATTTTCGTCATGGCGCCGAGTCCCGGTCCGATTTCCCAGAGTCTGTCATCCTCCTGCAGATCCAGGAGATTGATGATCTTTTCCCTGGCACCCCTGTTGATCAGGAAGTTCTGCCCCCACCTTTTCCTCGGTCCCAGACCCATCAGATCCAGAAGAGCCTTTATTTCTGAAATGGAATCGTAGTTCAGATTCAGATTTTCTTTGTCCATGAAACCCTCCCGGCCTGTAAACAGCCCCTAATAATAACGGAAACAGGAGGATCAGGAAAAGCCCCGGCCGAACCTCTTCCGCACAGAGGTGGGGAATCTTCCCGAAGAGACCGGCGCTGACTGTCAGAAGGTGCACCAGAGTCCGGCAGAACCGGACCATTATAAAGGTGATTCCGGGAATCCCGTGAAAAAGGAGAAGAAAAATTCCACCGTACATATACAGGGTGATCAGTGGGGTCAGAACGAGAGAGGCGGGGATGCCGGAAGGGTACCACAATCCGAAAGTTTTCAGAACCAGAGGAAGAGTCCACAGCTGCGCCGCCAGCGAAGCACTCAGCCCTGCGGCCAGGAATGGTCCGGTTTTCGGTTTCAGTGCCGCATTGAAGAGAGGTCCCGTATGAAGGATGCCCCAGAGCGCCAGATAGGAGAGCCGGGCCGACAGGGTATGCAGAGATTCGGGCATCAGGAGACCGGTGAGCAGATAACTGAGCAGAAGAACCTTCTTCATCTCCGCTTTCCGTCTGCTGATCCGGAGAAAGACAATCAGAAGGAACATGACCACGGCCCGGAGCAGCGAGGGTTTCACACCGGCCAGATAGAGATAGACGAGCAGTCCTCCCCCGGCCAGGACCAGCGCGGGACGGTAACCGAAGGGATAGCGGAACAGGGCAAATATAAGCAGGGCGACCAGTCCCGAATGAAAACCGGAAAGAGCAATAATATGGGCTGTGCCGGTCTCGCGGAACAGGGCGTCAAGGGAGGACTGATCCGGATTTTTAAGCCCCAGGACCAGGGCCGGCAGAAGGATCTCCGAAAGGCCGCCCACTGACAGGGATACATCGGCAACCCGGTTCATCACAGCCGTCCTCATGAGATCCGGTCTGATCCGTGAATACCTTTCAAGACGGCGGGCATAAAAAAAAGGTCTTTCCCTCCCCTCTCCCGCCGGGATCATACGCCCCGATACAATGATTCTGTCCCCTCTCATCCATCTCTGTCCTGTTCCCGTCTTCTTTCCCGGAAGAAACACTGAAATTTGTCCGGCGCCTTCGCCCGATCTTTTGTCTTTCCCTTCAGCGGCGATCAGATCAAGAACCAGGTTCATATCCCCCCTTTCATTCCAGGACGGTTCCTGAACCAGGACTCCCTCCAGGGCCGTGATACTTCCGGAGGGGAAAGGAAGTGAAATGCCTGTCCTGTCCCTGTACTGTATGGTTGACATAACCAGGAGGAGCAGGAGAAGAAGAAAGACAAGGCATCCGTTTTTACCGCAGGTCAGGCAAAAACCGCCCCAGAGAATAAGGGGAAAATAAAATATAAGGGGAAGTGACAGAGGTTGTGCTGCGATACAGGCGGCGCCTGTCCAGAGTGATATATTCAGCAGGAAAGACCGGCCGGATGGAGACTGATCGGGAAACATGAATGACATGGAGTAAAGTACGGATCAGGACGTTGAGGTGATTCAAAAAAAAGCCCCGGCCGGAACCGGAGCTTTCATCATAGCGGCAGTATTCAGGAGATTATTTAAGCTCTTCCTGTGCCTGTTTTGCCAGACGGTTGATGGCGGGAGTATAGTTGGAAAACTGTACTTCCGTGAGAACGGCATTCCCGCGGCTGTTTTTGGACATACCGATGGATTTGATTATCTGTTTGATATACTCAAGCTGCTCCTGGCTGGCAGAGATACCGTCAGACTGTCTTCTGTTATAGGCTGTCAGCTTTTCAGCCAGCACATCGACAGCCGCATCGTTTCCGATCACGCCCAGGGCGAAGTAGGAATAGATTATCTCATTCGAATCTTTAGCCAGCTCCACTGTTTTCTTGAGGAGGGGAACGGCAGCGCTGTTTTTAGCGTTGTTTTCTATCAGAATCTTGATGGCTTCCACCCTTAGTTTGGAGAGGTCATCCAGCTGTTTTTTGTCGGTTGTCTGATATTTATGCCCCTCTTCCAGTGCCAGGACAGCGACTTTATTCTTATTGTCTTCCGAAGCAGTCGAGTCTTTTTCAACCTGCAGAGCGATACGCTTTGTGGCGAAATCGGCGGTCTTCATTATCGAAACAATCGAGTCGGTGGGATCGTCGGTAATCGTCTTCAAAGAAGCCATGGCCAGTTCTTTGGTCCTTCTGGAATACCAGCCGGTGGCGGCATAGAAAACGGGTTCGAATCCGACGGGATCTCTCATTTTCTGCAGCGCCATGACACTGCCGAAGGCTTCAATTTCGGCGTTTGTCTTGTTTTCCTGCTGGGTATTGAAATTGAGGTTTCTCAGCATGGTGGCGATCTCGGGAGCATATCCGGTGGCTCTCATCTCTCCCAGTGCGATCAGCGCATTAGACTTGAGAAGGGAGCTGTCGGCGGGATGGGTGACCACAAACCAGACGGCGTCTTCCGCATCCCTGGTTTTGAGATTTCCCAGCTCTCTGACGATCATATCCGTCATATCCACCCATTTCAGAAGAAGGGCACGGTCACCCTTGAACTTCTCCTGATTACTGTTCATTTCCTCAAGCGCCTCGATCAGAACCGGCTCAACGGCACGGTCGTGGAGCTTGACGATATTCTGAAGGACCATCTCTTTCTGTTCCAGAGAGTTGGAACGCCTGTACAGTCTCGTCCAGACTTCTGCTGAGTCCGAAAAAAGAGGCAGAATAGTCAGAACCGTTAAAATGCCTGCAATTAATATACGTTTCATCAAGCTGTTCTCCTACTGAAGCACCGTTTTTTCAACGGAATACACAACATACTCTTTTTCTACGATGTCGATGACATCTCCCTGGCGGTTGAGTGTCTTTTCTTCAATGACATTGCCCGCATCATCGTAGGAGTACTCCACGGTTCTGATCAGAGTCTTTCCTGTATAGTACAGAGCCTTCACGACATCATCTGCCTGGTAGACATACTCGGTCTTTTTTTCAAGCTTGGCCGCCGCGGAATAGGTTGCTTCAAGAACCAGGTGATCTCCCTGGTAATCCATCTGGGTGTAACCTTCAAGATCTCCGTTGGGCATAAAATAGTTCAGTCTGACAAGACGGTCATCCTTGTATTCGTACTCTGTGTACATCATGGGAATACCGCCGTTGTCGCCGGAGATCCATTTGGTTCTCCGTCCCCTGCCGTCATACTCGTAGGAGGAGACGGAAAACAGCTCGCCCTTGGGGTTGAAAAACTTCTCTTCAATCAGAAGTTTCTCTCCATTGTAGGTGAATTCTGAATAGGAAATCATTTTTCCACCCGAGTAGAACTCGCTTTTCACAAGAAGATGATCGGGATTGTAGTTGAAGATTTCTTCGGAGATGACAGACTCATCGGATCCGAACTGGGACTTCTTCAGGATTCGGCCGCTGTTGTCATACTCATACAGGCGGTATCCGTCCACAAAACCGTCATCATATTTAATTGTTTCCTGAGAAACAAAATATTCATCAGCCATTACGGTAACCCATACAGGCTTTTTAACTTCTGACTTTCCTTCGCTCGTTTCCGCCTTTGACTCCGGCGCAACAGGTGTGACTGTTTCCGGGGCCGTTGCACAGCC
>QKJO01000068.1 GCA_003249275.1 Spirochaetaceae bacterium | reverse complement strand
CAGAGCCGGTCCATGCCGATTTCACTGATCTGATGAGCCCGGGCATAGAACTCTTCCAGTTTCAGGATATCATCGGGACCGTACTGTCCCGCATTCCAGGGGTGTATTCCGGCGGCGCTCAGTATCCAGGGACACTCTTTATGGAGCCGGAATGATGTTTTTATGGATGCCGGATCTGTGGATGAACTGAGGGTCAGAATCCTGTTCCTCTCTACGGAACGGATCAGGACATCTCTGTCATCATACCGGTCCGAGTGAGTATGGGCATCCACGACGGCACAGCGGGAGATCAGATCCTTCAGACTGCCGTGTTCCGGAGGCATCAGGTTTCCCGGAAGGTGTACATCAGAATCCTGGAGTTCCTGTTCCTGTTGTACTGTTCTCTTTTCTCCCGGGGCAGATCATCGATTCCTGCCGGTTCAAATCCAAGGGTCTGGAACCAGTCGGAGGTTTGAGTTGTCAGAACGAATACCTTCTTTAGTCCCAGTTTTTCAGCCTTTTCCAGGAGGTAGGATACGATCTTCCCTCCGATTTTCAGGTGAACGAATTTCTGATCCACAGCCAGACCGGCAATCTCGGCCAGTTCCTCACTGTAGGAGTGGAGGGCCCCGCAGCCGTGGATGATACCGTCCATGGAGTAGACGACAAAATCTTCCTTCTTTGCTTCCAGATCGTTTCTGCTGCGGGAAACCAGGATGCCGCTTTCGACAAAGGGCTTCATAAGGCTCAGCACGCTGGAGATATCCTGAATCTCCATGGGTCTGATGCGCTCGTAGATATTGGTATAGATCATTGTACCAATACCGAGGTTGGAGAAGATTTCCTTGAGGACGGCACCGTCGCTCCGGCCGTCCAGAATATGAACTCTGTCCACCCCCTTTTCGCAGGCGTTAAGGGCGGATTTGACACGGGCCATCAAAGGATTCTCCGGGTTGGCTTCTATCAGATCGGCTGCCTGAGTCAGGGAGAGTTTGGAGATCCGTCCCCCTTCCGACAGGGGCATCTCTCCCGGTATGGTGCAGTTTTCCGGTGTGAGGACATTGTCGGAACCGATAAAGAAGAGTTTTGAGGCTTTCATTTCTGTGGCTATGACCATGGCCAGTTCGTCGGAGGAAATATTATAGGGGTCGCCGTTGGCGTTCCATCCGATGCAGGGGAAAATGGGGATGTGTCCTTCCCTGAGCAGGGTTTCTATGGCATCTGTTCTGACCCTGTCGACACGGCCGGTGTTCTGATAGTCGATCCCGTTCACAACTCCCAGGGCTCTTGCCTTTACCCAGTTTCCGATGACTGAAGGTATGTCATAGCCCGACAGCTGGGTCATAACCTTGTTGGAAACGTCAAAAGCGGCCATTTTGATGAAGGGAATGGCCTCATCCGAGGAGATTCTGATTCCGTCGACGCTCTCGTAACTGATTCCGTACTGATTCAGAATCTCGTCGATCCGGTCATGAGCCCCGGGGATGATCACAAAATGTATCCCGTTCTGATGAAGGAGGGACAGGTCTCTGACCAGGACGGGGAAGTAGTTGTGATCAATGATGGAGCTGTCGATTTTGATGACGAAAAGAGAGTCTTTGAAGCGGCGGTTGTAGGAGAAGACCTCTCTGATCAGGTCGACATGTTCTCTCAGTTTGCTGTTGTCCATAGAAACTCCTTCTAGAAAAGTATCGGCGCCCCGGAGCTAAGTCAATAGCAGCAGCTTATCTCGCTTGCTGTGAAATCCTCTATCAGGGTATAGTACCCTTAGGTCAGAATAGAAAAAGCACCGGAGCTGCAAATCAGCGCCGGTAGAAAGGGAATATTTTATGCCGGCGGATGCAAATGATGAAGTAAAGAAATTCTGGAGCGAAAAGGAAGCCAGCCTGGGCGGTAAGGTTCTGTTCAATACTTATGCCGCTCTGGTGGGCGAGTGCGGTTCGGGCAAACCGAACGGCCGGGGCGGGCTCTGCTACATCGTCGGCGACCGTATCTATTTTGAAGATTTTGAGAAACATAATGCCCTCATGGCCATTCTCAACAGAAAAGATACGGGCTATGAAAAGACGGTGATCTCCTTTCTGATCTCCGATGTGATCGGAATGAGAAAAGTGTCAGAAAAATGGGGCAGAGCCAGTATTGCAGAAGGTTTTGCCTGGGATCGGATTCCCGAATTAAAGGGGCTTTCGGCCCTGTTTGTCAGAGGGTACTGGCTCATCGAACTGAAAGACAGACCGGCCCTGATCATGGAGATCATGGATGACGAGGGACTCAGGAAATTCCTTCCCTGATATCCCTTCCCCTTACTTGAAATCTCTGAGATAGGTCTTCAGATTCTCAATCTGATATTTCCCGATGAGAAATTCAGGCGGATAACCGTCAATGCTCACGGCATAGTAGTCCTGATTATAATCAAAGAACTCGGCTGCCGTCTGTCCGGGAGAGTCTTCATTCCCTGTGTAGGTGACTTTGAACCCGGGTGTTCCGGACGGTTTGAAATCACCTGGAATTTCCCCTTCATAAAGCAGGTAGAGAATTTCCTGGTACATCTTCTTGAACGGATCTTCCTCGACGGCTGCTCCCTGAAATGTGAATTCTCCCCTGTCTCTCTCGCTGTCCAGCCAGTGCACCGTTCCCGTCCAGCTTTCTCCGGGGGCTTCCACCCTGACCTCTTTGATATTGTCGATGCCGATGAGTCTGACAAATTTGTCTGCAAAATCCAGCGGGGTCTGATGCAGGATCTTCAAAGCATCCGAAGGCAGGGTCACGATACCTTCGATGGAACTGACTCTGCAGTAAACCTCACCCTGGTCAGACGTATTGCCGGTCGTGATGGTCACTTCGTTGCCCTCACCGTCGAGGAGGTAGATTTCGGGTGAGTTTCCGCTGATACCGGCCGATTCAGCCTCGCTTCCCGTGATGAATCTTCCTATGGAGTACCCGCCTGAGAGAGCTTCCAGGCTTTCCGAATAGGTCTGTGTATTGACGGCAACCGGCCTTCTGTAGGGTTTGACCATAAGAAAAGGACTGAGGGTACTTGAAAATACCTCATAGGGAAAATAGGGAACGATATCGATGGTTCTCTCCCTCCGGATGGTCAGCCTTTTCAGATTCTGCAGGTTGACGGTTGGCAGGGTTCTGTCTCTCAGCAGATCCAGAGAATTGAGAAAGGTCGATCCCAGATAGGAATTCAGAAGATAGACTGCCGAATCCCCTTCTTTGAAGGCGTAATAACCCGATTTTGAGGGATTGGAGATACCCAGATGGATTACAGTCGAAGAGCCGTCTTTCTTTTTCAGAACCGCCGATGCTGATGGTTCATCAAGCCCGTACTGCCCCGGTTCGGCGACCGACTCCTCGATCCGTTCATAGCTTTTGATATTGCCCAGAGAATAGACCAGCGACAGAGCCGCCTGCTGGTTGAGGATTATGTCCGGCTGTCCCTGAACGGCTATCAACCCGTCCCTGTCGATGAATGTATTTTCACCGAAACTGTTTCTGACGGTCAGTGATTCCAGATCCGATTCACCCGTTTCGGTCAGTGTATAACTTTCCCGGGGAGCGGGGGGCTGCTGCTCCAGGGAGGCTTCCTCTTTTCCCTTCATTCCGAGGATGAGGTAACCGCTTCCCAGTAGGAGGAGTAGGGCAAGTGTGATCAGAAGCTGTCTGTTCTTCTTTGTCAAAGGTTCTTCCTCCTAATAAGGACCACCGTCCCGGAAATGATGATCAGCAGAGGTACGATAAGCACGCAGAGGGCCGCATAAAACCAGGCCTGCGTGGCATTCAGCTGCAGGGGCAGTCTGAAGAGGCTCTTGCTTGGAATATTGATGGATTCCTCCTGACCGCCCAGCCAGTTGAGACTGTTTATGAAGAATTCGATATTCGCCTTGATCTGCCCGATACCGGGAAGAGCGGAGAGGGAATTCCCGCTGGTCAGCAGGATGATTTTTGCACCTTCCTCCATCCCCGTATCTCTGCTGGTCTCTGCCAGCGAGGCTGCAACGGTGACGGGACCGGAAATATCACCGGGCGTCTTCAGTTCGGAGACGTTGGTCAGATCCGTTCTGAGCCAGCTGCTGTTGGAGGACGTCAGAAGAGGGGTGAATTTGAGATTCCTCTTTTTGATGGCCGTTTCCCGTATTCCCATGGCGGTGAATACGAAAGCGTCCAGGCTGTTTTCCCGCAGAGAATCGGTGACAGGGTTATCCTGGGCCATTCTGGGTGAGAAGAGAAGAGGATTGTTACCGAAGCCGGGCAGGAGCCTGTTGGTGTCCCTCTCCATCACGAATCCGGGGATGACTTCCAGATTGTACCGTTCCAGCAGTCCGTTCAGGTTTTTCATCTCGGCTCCTGTCATCTCCAGGGAGAGAAAAAGAGCTCCTCCTCTTTCCAGAAATGAGGTGACAGCCGATGTTTCATTGGCTGTCAGATCCCTCTCGGGCGAGAGGATGGCCAGCACATCCGCCTCAGGAGGAACTGTTCCCATTTTCAGAAGATTCAGCGGTTTCACAGAAAAATTGGCCTTGGTGATCACGTCCTGCAGGTTCAGATCCTCGAGAGTGAGTTCATTATGCCCCTCGAGGATATAAAGCCGGGATTCCTTGCCCGTGGTGACATAGGACAGGGCGGAGGTCACTCTCTGCTCCACAGTCATCCCCAGCACCTGAGGCTGACCCTGCTGGCTGTAGCTGATGCTGTACATGTCGATGTGGTCGATGACACGGGAATACTGTCCCGAAACGACGATCACACTGCCGTTTGCGACCGTTTTTCCATCCTTTGCGTAACCGGTGATGAGGGTCGGATTCCGATCCGGATCGATGGTTTTCAGATTGATTCTGGGTGAGGCTTTCCCGTACTTCTCAAGTACTTCCAGGATGTCTTTTGGTTCCTCTCCCGGTTTGGACAGGAGATAGATCATTACATCCTGATCGATTCCGTTGATCAGGGTTTCGGTCTGATCGGTGAGGGAGAATAATTTTTTCCTGGTCATATCCCACTGTGCCGGAATATTCTGGAACAGCAGATTGAAGATGATCAGACCGGACAGCACGGCAATATTGATGACTGCGGTCCGGCCGGCATGAAAAGCTTTAAAATTCAGTTTAAATTTCATACTAGCTCCACCTCTGTTTTTCGATTTTCTGAGTCGTCAGAAACAGGAAGAATCCTGAAAATGACAGGTAATAGATCACCGCATCCAGTTTCAGAATTCCCAGGGGAAAGTTTGAAAACCGCCTGGTCAGCGAAAACCATGAGAGGGATTTCCCTATAAGGTTGATATAAAGATCTTTGTTGATGAGGTACAGGATCAGGATGATGACCAGCCCTGCAGCAGCAGGAATGACAGCCGCAATGATGCTCCTTGTTGCCGAATACATCCAGAAACATGCCAGGGCCGTCAGAATCAGGGCAAAAATAACTCCTGACAGTACGGTGACGGGCATATAAGCGCCGATGAAGTCGACAATCCAGGTTATGATCAGCATACAGAAGGTAAGGATGGCCGCTCCCGCCTGACTGTCGGTCAGACTGGAGATATAGATCCCGATGGAGATAAAGGAACATCCCAGAAGGAAAAAACCGATGTAGGTTCCGATGATCTGGGCCGTGTCCATTTTTGTATGGAATGACAGGAGTAGTGGATAGAGTCCTGTAATAACAAGGGTGACAAGAAATAGGGTCACCGCTGCCAGAAATTTGCCGGCTACGATCATGGCTGTGGGCTGGGGTGCGGTCATCAGGAGCTGATCTGTTTTCTGTCTTTTTTCCTCACTGTAGATCTTCATTGTCAGGAGGGGAACCACTAGAAGAAAGATCATGATCAGACTGGCCAGGAAGTTGGAGTAGTCAGAACTCATTCTGAAAATGCTTCCGGCCGTAAAGAGGATTCCTGATATAAGGAGGAACACACCCATAAAGATATATCCCACCGAGGTTGTAAAATAGGTTGCAAGTTCTTTTCTGAATACGGCGAGCATTAATTTGTTCCTCCTTCCTGAGTTGTCAGATTCAGGAATATCTCCTCAAGAGACATATCCATGGGTCTCATCTGGAGAATCGGGCATTTCTCCCCGGCCAGGGCGTAGAAAACTTCTTCCCTGATATCAGAATCCGTACCTGCTTCCACCACGACGTTCATGGCGCCCGACTCCCTGGACGGTTCCAGGACGATATCCTTCAGAACGGTGACGGAGGCCAGAGCCTTTCTGATCTGTTCCTCCTCTCCTTTCACGCGGAGGTGCAGCTTGTGCATGCCCGCCAGGTTCTGTGCCAGGTTTTCGGGTGTGTCGGAGGCGACGATCTCTCCCTTGTTGATGATGAGGACCCTGTCGCAGACGGCGGAGATTTCGGGCAGTATGTGTGAGCTCAGCACGATTGTATGATCGGCACTCAGATCTCTTATCAGGTTTCTGATCTCAATGATCTGCTTCGGATCCAGACCTACGGTCGGTTCATCCAGGATAAGCAGCTGGGGATTTCCCAGGAGGGCCTGGGCCAGTCCCACCCTCTGCTTGTACCCTTTGGAAAGGTTCTTGATCAGCCTTTTCCGTACATCCGTGATTTTTACAAGTTCCGTAATCCGGTCCATATCGGTCTTGAGACCGGTTTTTCCGATCTTTTTCAGCTGACCGGCAAAGGTGAGATACTCATTGACCGTCATATCCATATACAGGGGAGGCTGTTCGGGAAGGTATCCGATTTTTGCTCTCGTTTTCTCCGGATCATCCAGGATATTGTCGCCGTCGACGATGATCCTCCCGTCGCTGGGAGCGATGTAGCCGGTGATCATATTCATGGTTGTCGATTTGCCGGCTCCGTTGGGGCCGAGAAATCCGATGATCTCCCCCTTGGCAATCTCAAAGTTGATCCCGTTGACCGCGGTATGCCTGCCATAACGCTTTGTTAAATCAATCGCTTTGATCAATGTGTTCCTCCTGGAGGCTTATTCTATATTTGTGAAACCCCTTACCCTCTCCGGATCGGAAGGGTTTGTGAGCCTTGGAATTGTAACATCAGACAGAGTCCCTGACAAGGAAAGCCGACGCCGGGAGCAGAAAGTCGGAAGAAGTGGCAAAAAAAGCCCCTTCCGCCGGATTTGTCCGGCAGAAGGGGATCACCCCGCCTCCGGAGGCGGGGCCATATCTCCAGGTTGTGGAGTTAATATTTCATTGTGAAGATCTTAATGCCCTCACTGGGGAATTTCTGCTTCACCTCTTTGACCGCCTTTTCGATGAGTGCGGCCTCCTCTTTTTTGCAGTAGACGATGATGACCGCATTTTCTTCCGGCCAGATATGGTCCCCCATCTTGGGGTCCGAATTCCCGACGCCGTGGGCCCCGGGAATTTTCGTATAGTGCCTGACCACCTGATACCTTGCGAAGGCTTCAAAAAGATCGGCTTCAATGGACTGGTTGACGATGATCTCTATCCGTCTCATACCTTCTCCTCCAGCTGGGGTCTGTTTATGAAATCTTCCGAATCGCTGCACTCGCCCGTAACCGAATCATGCTTTCTGTTGAACAGAGCATAGAGCACGGGAACCAGAAACAGGGTCAGCAGGGTACTCATTGTCAGACCGCCTATAACGGTCTGTCCGAAGGGCTGGACCAGTTCGGATCCCTGTCCGCTTGAAAAGGCCATCGGCAGCATTCCCAGAACCGTAGTCAGGGTTGTCATCAGTACGGGACGGAGTCTGTTTCCCCCCGCCTCGATACAGGCATCGCGGATGCAGAGGCCGCGGCCTCTGAGGATGTTGGTGTAGTCCACCATGACGATTCCGTTGTTGACCACAATTCCCGCCAGCATGATCACACCTACGGCGGTGTACATACTGATTGCCTCACCCGTCATCTTGTAGAGGAAGATGATGCCGATGGCCATGAGGGGAATTGTGAAGAATATAATGAAGGGATCCCTCAGGGATTCAAACTGGCTGGCCATGACACCGAAGACCAGGGCGACAGCAATGATCATGATGACTATGAATTTCATGACATAGGACTGAATTTCAGCATAGTCGCCGTTGAAGTCGATGATGACCGAGTCGCTGGTGACTATGTTCTCCTTGATCAGCCGGCGGACCTTCGGTTCCACTTCGCTGGCTGCAAAACCGGGCTTCAGTCCTCCGGTGATGTGAACCACCCTG
>QKJO01000216.1 GCA_003249275.1 Spirochaetaceae bacterium | reverse complement strand
ATGCTTCCCCAGGCATTATGGGGAGTGATGAGGAGCCTGTCTCCGATCAAGGTCAGAAGCGGATTGTCATCCGCGGGAGGCTCGCTGGTCATGACGTCCAGCCCCGCATATCCGGGAGATCCTTCCTGTAATGCGGTGTATAGAGCCGGCTCTTCAATGACGGCACCTCTTCCGAGATTCAAAAAGATAGAATCCTTTTTCATTCTCCGGAACTCATCAAGACCTATCAGTCCCTGTGTTTTCTCATTAAGGGGCGCATGAACTGATATGATATCCGACTCTTCCAGCAGCCGGTTCAGTGAATACTCGGGCCAGGGTTCACTTCTTTTGATGCCGCTTGTACTGTAATAGACAGGCCTGGCACCGAAGGCTTCGGCAATCTGTGCCACCCTCCTGCCGATGGCTCCCAGACCGATGATGCCCCAGGTCTTCCCGGAAATCTCAGACCAGGGTCTGGAAACATCTGCAAACCGGCGGTCAGTCCTGTAGCCTTTATTCCGAACATAGTCGTCGTAATATCTGGTTTTTTCAAGCAGATATAAGAGCATGGCGAAGCAATGCTGGGCGACGCTCTCGGTGGAATAGGCTCTCACATTGGCCACATGGATTCCCAGTCTTCTGCAGGCATCAATGTCTACATTATTGTAGCCTGTGGCCGTCAGAGCGATCAGTTCCAGCTTCTCAGCCTTTTTCAATACCGGTTCGGTCAGAACAACACGGTTTGTCACAATGACCCGCATGTCTTTGATTCTGTCCTCCAGGGCATCATCGGAAGTATAAGGCCAGATCGTACATTCTCCCAGCCTGTTGAAAAGTGAAAGATCCATGTCGCTTCCGAGGGAATCAGCATCAAGTATTGTTATCATTCCAACCGTCCATTCATAGCGGATTTTTTTTATTATATAGAATACAATCTACATCATACTGAATTTTAAAAGAATTCAAAGAACCCTGAGGAGCCTTCCATGTTTATCGAAGTGGATGACGGAATCTATGTCAACCTGTCGCAGGTTTTTTCAATCAGCTATAAAAGCTATCAGAACAAGGGTGTCTGGGTGTTCTCATCCTCTTATATTGAAGAGAGCGACCGTTCCCTGGCGGACAAATCCAACAGGAAGATCAATTCCAGGTATTTTGTATCCCGGGAAGAGGCCGAAACCTGGCTGGAGGAGATGATCAAATCAGAAGGAATTATCAGGGAAAAAAGACGGCAGAGAAAGCGGCAATATGACGGAAGGAGCTACCAGTAAAAATATCTTTATGCTAGGATAGTCACGTTATAAATCAAAAGAGGTTGATCATGGCAGCAAATGTGAATGAGACTGAAGAAAAATCAAAAGGACCGGATTTTATCCGGCAGATTATAAACGAAGACATCAAGGCCGGCAAAAACGGCGGCCGGGTTCACACACGTTTTCCTCCGGAGCCGAACGGTTATCTCCACATCGGTCACGGGAAGTCGATCTGTCTGAATTTCGGGATTGCGGAAGACTACAACGGCGTCTGCAACCTCCGTTTTGACGATACCAATCCGACCAAGGAAGAACAGGAGTACGTCGACTCCATCATTGAGGACGTCCGGTGGCTCGGTTTCAATCCCGAAATATATTATGCTTCAGATTATTTTGACCAGTTTTATGCCTGGGCTCTGGAACTCATCGATGCCGGCAAGGCCTACGTGGACAGCCAGAGCGCCGAAGAGATCCGTCTCACAAGAGGCACACCGACTAAGCCGGGAGTGGATTCCCCCTACAGAAACAGGAGTGTGGAAGAAAACCGGGAACTCTTTGAGAAGATGACAAGAGGGGAGATGGAAGACGGCTCCTGTATCCTGAGAGCAAAGATAGACATGGCCCATCTCAATATGAACATGAGGGATCCCGCCATCTACAGGATCCGCAAGGAACACCACCACAGAACCGGAAACAAATGGAACATCTATCCCATGTATGACTTTGCCCACGGTTATGAAGACGCTCTGGAAGGGATTACTCACTCCATCTGCACTCTGGAATTCGAAAATCACCGCCCCCTGTACGACTGGTTCCTGGATAATGTATCCGCACCCTGTCATCCCCGGCAGATTGAATTTGCCCGTCTGAATCTGACCTACACGGTCATGAGCAAAAGAAAACTCCTCGAACTTGTAACCGAAAAAATGGTCAACGGCTGGGACGACCCCCGAATGCCGACCCTTTCCGGATTCAGGAGAAGGGGATATACACCCTCATCCATCAGAAGGTTTGCCAGAGAGATCGGGGTGTCCAAGGTGAACAGCCTGGTTGACATCAACTTCCTCCAGTACATCATCCGCGAGGAACTCAATGTGACGGCCGACAGGGCCATGGCCGTCCTGGACCCACTCAAGGTGACCATTACAAACTATCCTGAAGGAAAAACGGAAGAACTTACTGGCGAGAACAATCCTTCCGATCCCGCTGCCGGCGAGAGAACACTGACTTTCGGCAGAGAGATTTTCATTGAAAAAGATGACTTTATGGAGGATCCTCCCAAAAAATATTTCAGACTGGCCCCCGGTCAGGAAGTCCGTCTGAAACATGCCTATTTCATTACCTGTCAGGAAGTGATCAAAGACAGTGAGGGTAACGTAACCGAACTCCTTTGTACTTATGATCCCGAAACGAGGGGAGGAGAAGCACCCGACGGGCGGAAGGTGAAGGGAACCCTGCACTGGGTATCGGCCGCAGCAGGAGTCAAGGCTGAAGTTAGACTTTATGACAACCTTTTCACCCTCGAAAACATGGACGACATGGAGGAGGGCAAGGATTATCGTGATTATCTGAATCCCGAATCTCTGATCGTTAAAAAAGACTGTATCGTGGAAGCCTCACTGGCCCAGGCACCTGCCGGAAAATCATTTCAGTTCCTGAGGCAGGGATATTTCATCGCAGATTCAAAAGACCACAGCCCCGGGCATCCCGTCTTCAACAGGACGGTTGCCTTAAAGGATTCCTGGGCCAAGGTTCAGAAAAACGGATAACAGGAGTAAGAATGTCCATTCACAAGTCAGCAATCATCATTATGGGTGCCTCGGGAGATCTGGCCCACAGGAAGCTGATTCCTGCGATTGTCAAACTCTATGATCAGGGACTTATCGAGAAAAACTGCTGCGTCCTGGGAAATGGACGGACCGAATATTCTGATGAAGAGTTCAGGGACAGCATAAAACTGCCTGATAAATACAGAAAACAGTTTCACTATCACCAGGGAATGGACGGACTGCATGACAGAGTGGTCTCCCTGGGTGATTTTGAACAGATCATCGTTTTCATGGCTCTGCCTCCCAAAGTATACGGATCCACGGCAGAGCAGTTGTACAGTCAGGGATTCCGTGACAAAGTCAGGATCATTATCGAAAAACCCTTCGGTACGGACCTGAAATCCGCCAGGGAGCTGAATGCGACTCTCAAAAAATACTATACGGAAAAACAGATTTACAGAATCGATCACTATCTGGCCAAGGAAAGCATTCAGAACATTCTGGTTTTCCGTTTTGCCAATAATATCTTTTATCCCGTATGGAACAACGGTTTTATTGAATCCATTCAGATCTCGGCCTTCGAAGAACTGGGTGTTGAGTCGCGGGGAGACTATTTCGACAGTTCGGGCATCATCAGGGATATGATTCAAAACCATCTCTTTCAGCTTCTGGCCCTTTTGACAATGGAAGCTCCCGTGACCCTGAAGCCGGAAGAAATCAGACTGCAGAAGATGGCCATTCTCAAGGCGCTGGAGATCAAGGAGTGCAGGATCAAACAGTATGAAGGGTATCAGAAGGAACCCAAAGTACCCGGCGATTCGGAAACTGAAACCTATGCTGAAATGAAACTCGAGATCAACAGCTTCCGCTGGACCGGCGTTCCCATTTACATCAGAACCGGAAAGGCCGTTGGCCATAAGATGACGAGCATAGCTATAACACTCAAAAAAGTTCCCCGTCTCCTGTTCAACCAGAATGACGAGCTTGAAAAGAACAAGATTCTGATTCAGATACAGCCTGAGTCATCCATTATTATCGACCATTCCACCAAAATTCCCGGATCGGACAGGGAGATAACAACCACGGATATGGATTTCTGCTATTCCTCTTCCTACGACGGAAATGTTCCCGATGCCTATGAAAAACTCCTTCAGGACGCTCTCAAGGGTGATCAGACTCTTTTTGTCAGCGCCGAAGAGACGGAACTGTCCTGGGAAAAGATCGAACCCTACCTGGATATGGGGAATCCCGGCCTCTACCGAAGAGGGAAGGTTCCCTCCTCCGATCTTGATGCGGACTGGGTCGATATGACAAGATATGCCGGAAGGTGCAGTTCCTGACCTGTTTCCGGTCTATTTTCCTCCGGTGACTTCAAGTCTGATGACCTGATTTTTCCTCAAAAACCTCAGAATGACCGCACCAAGGAAAAAACCGGCGATTCCGGTGCCTACTGCGGTCAGATTCAGAGTGTTTTCCCCTGCATCCCAGCTTGTAAAGCCCGGAAGCAGCAGGGCTCCGCAGACAAGTAGTACGGGCAGGACTATAAGCAGAATCCAGTCTGCCGCCGTACTGTGGGAAAGGCTCATCTCCACATCCATACCAGTCTCAAACTGTCCCGGATCATGCACCTTTACATTCATTGTCTGCAGCTTTGTCGAACAGCTGCATCCTTCACAGGCTCCCGTACCGCAAAGACCCTTGTCGTTGAGTAAACCGACGAGCACATTATCTTCATTTATCTCAAGTATTCTTGCAAATTTTGTCATAATATTTTTCTCCTACTTCAAAAATTCAGAACCATATATTACCATTATACTATTATATGATAAAAATTGATTGAATCTTTTGCAATTCGATTCATCAGCACTCTATTATATAATTAAGTATAAACTTGTAGAGAGAATATAAAAAACTAAAATTTCTTTCAGGGGGTCCTTTGTGTTCCAAAAACAAATCATGATGAGGAGAGTCGTCTATTCACTCATCCCGATTATGATCTTTTCCCTTTACCTCTATGGATTGCGTTCTCTGTTGATTTATATTGTCGTATTTCTGTCCGGTACGGCGACGGAATATTTTTTCATGAAAGCCAGAGGAAAAAAAGTAACCGAAGCGGTCCTTGTGACATGTGCTCTTTACGCGCTGTCCATGCCGCCCATGGTGCCCCTCTGGATTGCGGCAATCGGAATCATATTCGGTGTTCTCTTCGGAAAATGTATTTTCGGAGGGTTCGGACGCAATATTTTCAATCCCGCCATCACCGGCCGCTTGTTCGTATACATTACCTTTCCCTCCTATATGACCGCATCATGGATGTCTCCGGGCAAGTTCGGTACCGTCGATGCCGTCACATCCGCAACGCCCCTTGCCGTGATGAGGAGCGGAGATCTTCCCGTTCTGAAAGATCTTCTTCTGGGAATCCGTTCCGGGTCTCTGGGGGAAAGTGCTGTCATTCTCATTGTTCTGGCCGGCATCTACCTGATTGCAACCAAGACGGCGAGCTGGAGAATTATTCTTTCAACTCTTCTCAGCTTTCTTGTTCTGTCATCGGCTCTGTTTTTCCTGGGTGTCGAGGGCTCCTTTCCTCCCCTGGAATCGGTCCTTTCGGGCAGCATCCTTTTTGTCGTAGTATTTATGGCAACCGACCCCGTCACCGGACCCAAGAAGAATCAGGCCCAGTATCTCTACGGGATCGTCATCGGGTCGGTGACCTGTCTCGTCAGAATCTTCTCACTCTTTCCCGAGGGAACAAGTTTCGGTGTTCTGATGGGCAATACCTTCGCCTCTCTTTTTGACGAGTGGTTTACAACCTCCAAAGGAGGTCAGAAATGAATAAAAACGGGATTCTCTATACGATCATATTCAGTTTTCTGACAGCCTTCTTCTTTGTTTTTTTTCTTGCCCTGGCCGATGGAGCCACGAAAGATCTGGTGGACCAGAATAACATCGTTTCGGTACAGAAATCTGTACTGAAGGTCATTGATAAGCTGCCTGCTGATGAAGAGGATATATCATCCGTTTACGATCAGTATTTCAAATCCGTTCCCCGGCCCGGAGATGAGCTTCAGGCGAAGGTGGACGGGCAGAACATCCTGATCCGTTATTTCTCCGGAAGCGGCCTCTGGGGGACGATTACAGGCATCATCGGTTTTTCCGAATCCCTGGATACTATCGAAGGCCTGGACATCATCAGCCACAACGAAACACCCGGACTGGGAGGAAGAATTGATGAGGACTGGTTCAAGAATCAGTTCAGGGGAGAAAAAATCGGACCTGACGGTATTGTCGTTGCAAAAGGTGGCGGCGGTGCGGATACGGATAAATCCAACTCCACTGTCGACGGTATTACCGGTGCGTCCCTTACAAGTTCTTCCATGGCAAAAATCGTCAATGGTGAGATCGAATATTTCAGGAGCAGCAAATGAATGAACAGAGTCCTTCCGCCATTCTGAAAAATAACGTATGGCACAACAACCCCATATTTGTTCAGATCCTGGGGATCTGTTCAACCCTGGCGGTGACGAACAACCTTACCAACACCTTCATAATGACAATTGCCCTGGTTTTCGTTACGGCTTTTTCAAACGTCACCGTATCCCTGATCAAGGGATTGATACCCCGTAAGGTCAGAATGATCGTACAGACTCTTATAATCGCCTTCTATGTCATCATTGTGGATATCCTTCTCCGTGCCTATCTGCCGGACATCAGTAAATCTCTGGGCCCTTATGTAGGTCTGATCATAACAAACTGCATAATCATGGGACGGGCGGAGGCCTTTGCCCAGGCCAACGGCCCGATCCTGTCCCTCTGGGACGGCGTCACCTCGGGTCTGGGTTATATGTGGGTCCTTATGATTATTGCAGCTGTCAGAGAGCTGCTGGGATTCGGAACCCTCTTCGGAATCGGCGTACTGCCTGAGTCTTTCACAAGGTGGACGATCATGGTTATGGCACCGAGCGCCTTTTTCCTTCTGGGGACATTTCTGTGGGTTGTCAAATCCATAATGCTTAGGAAAGGAGCTTCCAAATGACACCTGAAATCAATCCTTTTGTCCTTCTTTTTGCATCCATTTTCACAAGCAATATCCTTCTGGCCAATTTTCTGGGAATGTGTTCTTTCATCTCTATCTCCAAGGACATCAAGTCTTCCAACGGTCTGGGAATGGCGGTGACAGTCGTCCTGACACTGACCTCTGTCATCAACTGGGTGATCCTCCACTACCTGCTGATTCCCCTGAACCTCCTCTACCTTCGCTATATCGTTTTTATCATCGTCATAGCGGCAACTGTTCAGATCCTGGAGATGGTGATCGACAGGGTATCACCGGGACTCTATTTGTCCCTGGGAATCTTTCTTCCCCTGATAACGGTGAACTGCGCCATCCTCGGTGTGGCTCTGTTTGTGGAAATCAGAAACTACGATCTTCTGCAGACACTCTTCTTCGGTTTCGGTTCCGGACTCGGATGGTGGCTGGCGATCATGGCTCTGGCGGCAATACAGAAGAAGCTGCAGAAGTCGCCTGTTCCCGCCGGCCTTGAAGGTCCCGGCATCACACTGATAACCATCGGTTTTATGGCTATGGCATTTGTCGGATTTTCCGGCATGCTCAATGTCCAGTAGTGCACAAGGCTGATAAGCCTCAATAGAGAAGCAATACCTCGGCTGCAAATCAGCTGAGGTGCCTAATAGGAGTTAGAAGCGTGAATTTCATTATTGCACCATTAACAATTGCCTGTATTTCAGGCATTCTGGCTGCCCTCATAGCTGTCGTGGACAAAATTGTCAACAATTACGGGGATTGTGAAATAGATATCAATTCCGGTACCAAAAAACTGACTGTCAAAGGAGGAGAATCTCTTCTATCCCTCCTGTCATCCGAAAAGATCTTTCTTCCGTCTGCCTGCGGAGGAAGGGGAAGCTGCGGTGCCTGCAAATGTCAGGTTGCCACCGATGTGGGACCTCATCTTCCCACCGAAACTCCCTATCTGACTGACGGTGAGATCAGCGAAAATGTACATTTATCCTGTCAGATCAAAGTCAAAACAAATCTGGCCATCAACATACCCGAGGAACTGTTCAATGTTAAACAGTTCAAAGCGACGGTTCTCAGCATCAGAGACCTGACCTACGATATCAAGGAAGTCGTCTTCGATCTAGGCGGTGAGGAAATCAATTTCAAGGCGGGAATGTATATCCAGGTTGTCGTTCCTCCCTACGGCAAGATCAAAGGATCCACCCAGAGAGCCTATTCCATGTCATCCAGACCTCTGGATCAC
>QKJO01000005.1 GCA_003249275.1 Spirochaetaceae bacterium | reverse complement strand
GAGATTGATATGAACAGGGTGGAAGAAGCGAACAAGCTTTATAACACTCTGAGTTACGGTCACAGAAATGACGCAGAGGCTATGCAGTTTCTGGTCAAAGACTGGAAATTCGACAGTAAGAAGCCTACTCTGGTACGCTGATTCACAGGAGGGATGCTGCAGAAAGACGCGGCATCCCTTCCGTTTCAGAACAGGTCGGAAGAGTTGCTTATGTAGGTTTCAAGAACCAGGCGGATTCCATCCTGCAGGTGCTGTTTCATCGTCATTTCCGCAACCTCCGGATCATTCTGCTTCAAAGCCTCGATGAGTTTCAGATGCCCTAGCTTGGCAGTCCCTTCCAGCTCTTTGCTGCCCCTGCTTTTAGTGTAATTGTTGGAAAGTATCGTAAAATTTCTGAGTTTTTCATAGAATTCCTGAAGCAGGAAATTTCCGGTCTCCTGCATGATTGCATCATGCAGATTGCGTCCCTGACTTTGAACTTTACTGATATCACGGGGTAAATCAGCCGCTTCAATATCCTTTCTGATGGAATCGATCGTTCCTATAAATTCAGATGATTTATTGACGCAGGCCAACCTTGCTGCATAACCTTCCACTGCAGCCCTGGCCTTGTAGATGGCAATAATATCTTCGGTCGACAGTTTTCTTACCTTATAACCCTTGCCCGTCTCCGATTCCAGAAGTCCTTCGTTCGCCATTTTCTGAAGGATCTCGCGTACAGGTGTCCTGCTGATTCCGAAGGTATCACAGATATCACGTTCCACAATCCACTGACCCGGCAGCAGTTCTTCTTCGGCGATACGTTTTTTTAAAATTTCATAGACTTTCTGTTTGTTCATTGTACAGGAAGTATACAATAGCGTTCTAAATAAACCAATTAAAAAATCTCAGAAAAGAAGTGTCGGCAGAATCCGCAGCGGTTTACAGAAGTTCGGCATAGCTGGAGATATAGCTGTTCAGAAGGAGTCGGATTGTTGTTTGCAGATGGTCCCACATGGCCCGTTCTGCCGCATCCGCATCCCCCGAAAGGATGGCTTCAATGAGTTTTATATGGCCTTCCTTCGACTGAGATTCAATGTTGATCCATCTGTTGGAATAGTTCGTCGTCAGAATTGTGTAATTCTGGAGTTTTTCATAGAACTCCTTAAGCAGAAAATTGTCGCAGCTTTCTATAACGAGATTGTGAACCTGTCTTCCCAGGCTGAGAATCTCCTGAGTATTCTCATCAAAGTTGAGTTTAGCAAGCTTCTCATGAATAACCCGAAGAGAATCCATTAACCCCTGATTTCCTGACCGGCTTGCAAGACGGGCGGCGTAACCCTCAATGGCGGCCCTGGCTTTAAAAATGGCGACAATTTCCTCCGATTCAAGCTTTTTGACCTTGTAGCCTTTTCCGGCTTCAGACTCAAGCAGTCCTTCGTTTGAAAGCTTCAGGAGAATCTCACGGACCGGTGTTCTGCTTATTCCGTAGGCTTCGCACAATTCTCTCTCGATGATCCATTGACCGGGAGCCAGATCCTCCTCGGCAATTCGCTTTTTTACTTCTTCATACACTTTCTGCTTTGTCATAATCCGAGTATAGCATATTTCTCATTAATGAATATAAGAAAAAGAAACTTATAGTTGCCAACTATATACAACTGGTATACAATAAGAGTACATCGGGAACAATGATTAAATACTTGTTATGTTCATCTGTGCCGGGGCGATGCTTGCCATCCATGCCTGAGGGACAGAAGGGCTGATGAGTTCCCGGAATTATGCACAAAGGAGAACCGAAAAATGAGTAAATACTGCGTAGCGATTGAAACCGACCGCGGGGGATATAGCGAAGGATACAGAAAGCAGATTGCCAGACTGACCGAAGACGGCAGATTTGAAATCAGATATTTGAGAGACAAGAATTCAAAACCCAGTCATCAGGTATCAGCCGATGAGCTGAAAGGTGCCGATTTTTATATTTTAATGGGTCATCGTCTTATCAATGATGCTACATTTGCAGGAACTGACCGTCTGAAGTGGATCGGAAGGTTCGGTGCCGGTTTTGAAAATGTCGATATCTCTTCCTGCAACAGACACGGCGTTATGTTCAGTAATGCCCCCTTTGCTCTGAGACAGCCTGTGGCAGAACTGGCACTGACCTTCATTCTGGCGCATGCCGTAAAGTTGACCTTCTTCAACAGTTATATTCGCGAAAAATTCTTTGTCGGCAAAACTGATCATCCCACGATCTGTCTTTCGGGAAAAACCCTGGGACTGCTGGGTGCCGGAGGGATAGCCCAGACTCTGGCCGAGCTGGTCAAACCCTTCGGTTCAAAAATAATGGCATATGATCCCTTTGCGAACAAAGAGGTTCTGGCCGCCAAAGGGATTGAACTGGCATCTCTGGAGGATGTTCTCAAAGGAGCTGATTTCGTCAGCTGCCACCTCCCTCTGACCGGTAAAACAAAAGGGATGCTGACGGCTGATCATTTCCGCATGATGAAGTCCACCGCCTACTTTGTGAATACCGGAAGAGGGGAGATCTATCAGGACGCTGTCCTGGCTGATGCCGTGACTAAGGGGATTATCGCCGGAGCTGCTGTTGATGTTTTTGAAGATGAACCTGGAGTGGAGAACAATCCTCTGCTGAAATGCGCCAATGTCATTGCGACGCCACACATTGCCGGATCCGCAAATAACCTCGATGGAATCACCGCAGTGACCGAATCTCTTGTGAATTCCATCCTGAAGATGGCCGATGGCGAACTTCCCGATGCGATCATCAATCCCGAAGTTCTTGACTGTGATATTTCACAGGTCAATGTTTCTCCTTCCTACAAATAAGGCATGAATCCGGGGGCTGTCCGTCTGTACTGCAACAAAGTCAGCAGGCTCCCGGTTCTCTTCAAATCCTCTTTGATCTCTTTGTGCAACATGCACAAAAATACCTGATATTTTGATACTGACCGAACATATCCTGCTTTAAATTGCTATGGTTAAATAATTATAGAATGAAGTAAAGGCCGGTATTTGTTCCGTATCCGCTAAACCGCCGGCCCTTTGACCGTCATTATTTATCAGGACAGGAGATCGATCAATTGAACAATAATATTTCATTGAATGGAATTGTTCCTCCCATCGTCACCCCGGTTGATGAGCATGAAAATGTCAATCCCGAGGGACTGAAGGAGGTTATCAAACACGTCCTCGACGGAGGCGTTCATGGTATTCTGGTCAATGCAAGCAACGGCGAGTTTTACGCCTTTGATTTTGAGAATCAGAAGAAGGCCGTAGAAACAACCGTCGAGTATACCAACGGTAAGGTCCCCGTATATGCGGGAGCTTCAGCCATTACAACTAAAGAGTGCCTGAAGCTGGCCGCAATGGCTGAGAAGGCTGGAGCCGATGCTCTTACTGTTTTAACCCCCATGTTTGTCACACCAACGGAAGACGAGCTTTATGAACACTTTGCGGCTATCGCCAGAAGCTGTTCCCTGCCGGTTCTGCTCTACAACAACCCGGGAAAAACCGGAAACAACATCTCCCCCGGTCTGCTGAAGAGACTGGCTGAAATCGACAATATCTGCGGTGTGAAAAACACATCCATGGATTTCAGCCAGACCATGAAGTACATCGAAGTGACCTCACACAGAGAGGACTTTGCCGTCTTCGGCGGTATCGACTACTACGTGTACGCCACCCTATGTCACGGAGGTGCAGGTAGCGTAGCCGGCACGGCCAATGTAGCACCCCGGATGGTGGTTGATATCTATGAAAGCTATTCCAGGGGGGATCATCTGGGAGCCCTGAATGCTCAGAAGGCTCTGATGCCCCTGCGGGACGCCTACGGACTGGGAACCTTTCCCGTCATGATGAAGGTGATGCTCAATCTTCTGGGTGTCAAAGCCGGATTACCGGTAAGACCGGTCCGGTACATAAGCGATGAGGCTGAAAAGAAAGCCATTGCCGTTCTGAAACAGATCGGAATGATGGATTAGGGTACCGGAGATTCCGGTACGGATAAGATAAGAATATTTACAGTAAGGAGATAATATGAAAATCGGTTTTATAGGTCTTGGTATTATGGGACGCCCCATGGCGAAAAATCTTGTAAAAGCAGGTCATGACCTGATCGTTGTTGATTTCAATAAGGAAGCGGTGGCAGATCTGGTTAAAAGCGGCGCAGCCTCTGCAGAAACTCCCGCTGAGGTCCTGAAGCAGGTTGATCTTGTGATCACCATGCTTCCCAACTCTCCCCATGTCAAAGCCGTTGCCCTCGGTGAGAACGGTCTGGTTGAAGCTGCCGCTCCCGGCAAGGTCCTTATCGATATGAGTTCCATCGCCCCCGGCGCTTCCCAGGAGATCGCCGCCGCCCTGGAAGCCAAGGGCATGGATATGCTGGATGCCCCCGTATCCGGCGGAGAGCCCAAGGCTATCGACGGAACTCTGGCCGTTATGGTCGGAGGCAACAGGAAAGAACTTTTCGACAAATACAAGGACGTACTGGAAGTCATGGCCGGGTCCGTTGTTTATGTAGGTAAGATCGGTGCCGGTAACATTACAAAGCTCTGCAACCAGGTTGTGGTTGCCCTGAATATCGCCGCCGTATCCGAGGCCATGGTTCTGGCCAAAAAATCCGGTGTTGATCCCGATCTCGTCTACCAGGCGATCCGCGGCGGACTGGCCGGAAGCACGGTTATGGATGCCAAGGCTCCCATGATGATGGACAGAAACTTCAAGCCCGGTTTCAGAATCGATCTCCATATCAAGGACATGGCCAATGCTCTGGAGACATCCAGAGCCGTAGGCGTTCCCCTTCCCCTGGCCGCCCAGGCCATGGAGATGATGCAGGCCATCAAACAGGATGGATGCGGTGTGGAAGACCACTCAAGCATCGTGAAGTTCTACGAAAAACTGGCCAACATCGAAGTCACCAGAAAAGCTTAATACCGGAGTTAAAAAAAAGATGAGCAAGACACCTGTTATTACAGATATGAAGGTTGTGCCTGTCGCCGGGCATGACTGTATGCTGCTGAATCTCAGCGGTGCCCACGGGCCCTACTACACCAGAAATGTTGTGATCCTGACCACTGATGAAGGGCAGACAGGAATCGGAGAAGTTCCCGGTGGTGAAAAGATCCGCAAGACTCTGGAAGACTCCAGATCCGTTGTGATCGGTGCATCCCTGGGCGACTATAAAAACATACTGAACAAAGTGCAGACAATGTTTCAGGACAGAGACTCGGGCGGACGGGGTCTTCAGACCTTCGACCTGAGAACCACGGTTCATGTGGTGACAGCCATCGAGTCCTGTTTTCTGGACCTGCTGGGTAAATACCTGAATGTTCCGGTTGCCTCTCTTCTGGGAGACGGCATGCAGAGGGAGTTGGTCAAGGTTCTGGGATACCTCTTTTTCGTGGGGAATCCCGACAAGACCGATCTTCCCTACCTGAGAGAAAAGGACTCCAAAACCGACTGGTACAGAATCAGGCATGAAGAAGCCATGACGCCCGACAGTGTGGTCAGGCTGGCCGAAGCATCCAGTGAACTCTACGGGTTCAAGGATTTCAAGCTCAAAGGGGGAGTTCTTGCAGGAAAAGAGGAGATGAAGGCCATCAGGGCTCTGAAAGAGAGATTTCCCGATGCCCGGATCACCCTTGACCCCAACGGTGCCTGGAGCCTGAAGGAAGCCATTGAACTGTGCAAGGATATGCATGGCATCCTGAGTTACTGCGAAGATCCCTGCGGTGCGGAAGAGGGACTGTCGGGACGTGAGATCCTCTCCGAGTTCCGAAAGGCCACAGGACTTCCAACGGCCACCAATATGATCGCCACCGACTGGCGGCAGATGCAGCACTCTGTGGCCTTAAGCAGTGTGGACATTCCTCTGGCGGACCCCCACTTCTGGACCATGGCCGGTTCGGTGCGGGTGGGACAGATGTGTGATGCCTTCGGTCTGACCTGGGGTTCCCACTCGAACAACCACTTTGATATCTCCCTGGCCATGTTCACCCAGGTTGCGGCGGCGGTCCCCGGTAAAGTCACGGCGATCGATACCCACTGGATCTGGCAGGAAGGAGTGGACCGGCTGACGAAGAATCCTATGAAGATCGAAGAGGGACACATCCGCATTCCCGACCAGCCCGGCCTGGGAGTGGACATCGATATGGACCAGGTGATGAAGGCCAACGAACTTTACCTGAAGAATGGTCTGGGCGCCAGGGATGACGCTGCGGGGATGCAGTACCTGATTCCCGGATGGACCTTCGATAACAAGAAGCCCTGTCTGGTCCGCTGATTTTTGTGAATCTGCAGGGTCGGTATGACCCTGTATTAAATAGTATGAAGGAGATTTTATATGAAAAAAGGTTTTTTTATTGCATTTTGTCTGATGGCAATGACCGGTTTTCTGTTTGCCGAAGGGCAGGCTGAAGAAGGAAAAATGCTGAAAGGTAATCTGAGAGTGGTTATCGGTTCCTCTTCAACCGGTGGTGACACTTACGTGAACTCAGCCATCGTAGCTGAAGCTCTTGCTGCCGAGACAGGTCTCAATGTTAAAGTTGATGCTACCGGTGTCAACGGTGCCTATGATGCTCTGAACAGAGACTCCTCAGGTCACACCATCATGATTTTCCACGACCAGGCCTACCTTGGTTACCTCTACGGCAACGAAGCCTACAAGAATCCATTTGAAAACTACATCGTTGGACCTACAATCGCCATCAATCCCGGTAACGCCTATCTGGCTCCCAAGGATTCTCCCTACAACACCCTGCAGGATGCCATTGACGCTGCAGGAAAGGGAACCAAAGTCCGCGTCGCCATTCAGCCCGGCGGAGTATCCGAGATCGGTTTCACAGCTATGAAGAATGCCGTTGCCATTCAGTATCCCGGTATGGAAGACAACATGGTTGCCGTCAATACAGGTTCCCAGTCCGACAAGGACCAGCTCCTGTTCGATCGCCAGGCTGACATCATCAACGGTTCTATCCAGGCCAATGAGCAGTACACACGTCTTCCTGACGGAGACATCAAAGCCATGAAATTCCTGTGGGTGACAGCCCGGACCCAGACCATCTCCCAGGCCAACCCCGAAGGTTACGGTGAAACAACCAGAGATGCTCTTCTGAAATATGTCGAGCCGAAAATGGCCAACAATTTCACTTTCGACAAGGAATTTTTCATCCTCTACAACAAGGATATGGACCCTGCTCTGGTTGCCTACTTCGACAAAGCTCTGAAGAATATCTTTGCTGCCGGTGAGATTCAGAAGACACAGAAAAAAGCCTTCTTTATCCCCAACTTCAAAGAGTCCAAAGAAGCTTCTGCTTACCTGAAAAAGAAAATGGATACCTACCAGGGTATCATCGCATCCCTGAAGAAATAATTCTCAGGAGTTGAACCCAGGGATCTCCCGAAAGAAGTCTTTCGGGAGATCTTCTCTACATAAGGAGGTCATTGTGTCTGAAAACAATGGTTTTTTATCCATCGCCATCGATTTTGATAAGTCCCATCTTTTTTTCCCGAGAATTATGATCGGAATCATCATACTGCTTCTCATCATTATCGGTCTGCAGACTCTTGTAAGAAAATTGCGCGATGGTTCTCTCAGGGATTCCGTAAAGGGCTTCCGGTTTTTTGAAAAAAACTACGATAAAGTCAAACTCTTCGGTTCCATTATTTCAGTTGCAGTTTACTTTTTTCTCATGGATTTTATCGGCAGGTTGTTTCCCAATCAGGGTCTCGGGTTCCTTTTTGCATCCATACCTTTTATGTTTGTGATGTCATTTCTTTTGGTTGGAAAAGAAAATTTCAAAAATCACAGGACATCCATCCTGGTCAGTACGGTTGTCACACCTCTGTTCGCATGGTTCCTGTTCGCCAAGATATTTTTTATCACCCTACCTTAACGAAGAAAATAGGATTTCATTATGGAATTATTTACATTAATAACCCCAATAACGCTGATGCTGGCCACTCTGGGTGTCATCGGCGGTATAATCTTCGGAGCCATTCCCGGTATGACCGCGACTATGGCATTGGCAGTATTTCTACCTCTTACCTACGCCCTGGATCTCTATCAGGCCCTGGCTCTGCTGATCGGTCTGTATGTGGGCGGTATTTCAGGCGGTCTGATTCCCGCCATCCTCCTCAACATTCCCGGTACTCCTTCGTCCATCACCACCACCTTTGACGGTTATCCCATGACGAAAAAGGGGAAGGGCGAGCAGGCTCTGAAAATCGGGATTGTCTCCTCCCTCTTCGGAGGTCTCATCTCCGCTTTGATTCTTGCCGTTTTTGCTCCCGCTCTGGCGGATGTGGCCATTAAATTTTCCTATG
>QKJO01000227.1 GCA_003249275.1 Spirochaetaceae bacterium | reverse complement strand
GGAACGGAGCTTTTCCGCTCCGGTTCAGAGGGACGTCTGTCTCCCGTTTTGATCAGCCCCGAAGGTTCTCGCGGTTCGGTCTTTTCAAGAGAACTCAGAACTTTCATTGCCGCCGTATCTGCGGATTTTTGAGCTGTTGCGGACTTTTTCGCCTCCGCCTTGTAGGCATCCAGGCCTTTGTGCTGAAATTTCATAGATTTATCTTAATCCCGGGGAATAAGCTGGTCAACGCAGGATGACTTTTTTTGTTCGGATAAAGGGGCTCTCTGCCGATCATTAAGAAGAGTATACTATGAAAACATTTAAACCCTTTCTGTTGATCCTTATGATGATCCCGGGCACCCTCTTCTCCCAGACCGGGGAAAACTCCGAACACAAGATCTATGCTCCCTTTGTCTCAAGGCTGACAGCCGAGCCAAGGGGAACCGGAATTGTGCTTACCTGGCGTGATGCAGCCAACCTTGCAGATCCTGTTTATCATATTTATGAATCAGCCGAACCCATCAATCCGGACCGGTTCATCTACAGCAACGAAATAGCCCTGCTTCCGGCGGGACAGGAGAGCTTTCTCTTCGAACCGGGAGACGCGGTTCCCCGGTATTTTCTCATACTGGCAGAGGAAGGGGGAAAGATGTTCGACCTCTTCATCCCCTACAGGAACATGACGATGACCGCTGTTTCAGCCGAGAAAATTGTACTGCAGGAAGAAAAGGCCGCCCGTATATCCGGCCTGACGGCCGTACCGGAATCCCAGGAGATCCTGATCACGGCACGAACCGATGACAGGACACGCCCGGTCATTCTGTTCAGAAGCACGGAAGCCCTCCAGTCCAGGGAGGATCTGGCCGATGCCACCCGGGTCAGGATCTTCAATGATGAAACGATTGAACTCCGAGACCATGTCGTTCCGGGCATCCCCTTCTACTATGCCCTTGTCGACAGGGATCTCTATGAATCGGGGAGCAGGGTTCTTCTTTATGAGGGGAGCGTCACCCTGAATCCCGTGACCATCCCCATAGAGGAGTGGAGTTCGGAAAATGCCTACACCTTCCAGTATGCCTCCAGGCACATACCCCTCCCCCTGCTGAACATTCAGCTCGACATCGAAAGCGGCAGAAAGCTTCCCGACCCGGGCTTGCCTTCCGCCACAGTCGATCTTGATCCCGAAACGACCCTGGCCCTTGCCGATCTCAATCTTGGTAAATCGGTGACTCCATCGGTGTGGAGACAGCCGACTATCCTTCCCGTGGACAGAACGGGACAGGCTCTTGAAACATCCTGGGTCCGGGAATTGATTGAAGCGGGTGACTGGGAAGGGCTGAAAGAGAGAGCGGAGCAGCAGCTGAAAGAGAGTTTCGATTCAGAAATCAGAAGCCGGCTCCACTTTTACAGCGGTGAAGCCCACTACTTTACAGGCGAGCTTGAAAATGCCTTTATGGAGTTCCTTTCGTCGAGAAAGGCGTATTACAGCGAGTCAAACAGCTGGATGGTCAGTATCTTTGAACAGAGAAGGATTCTTGGCAAAAGCCTGAATCTTGAATGAGCCTCAGGCGAAAGCCTTCCCTCTGCTCTTGCCCACCTTGAGGCTGATGTCTACGGTCCAGCTCTCACCGGGGAAGAGGGTGATTTCCCAGTTGGGAAGGAAGGTCGTACCCTGATAGAGGAGTTCATCGCTTCCATGCCCGTTGTAGGGGATCTCCAGGGGGAGACACCAGAAGGCATCGGGCAGGATGGAGTATTCCACCTGTATGGATGTATTGTTCATCACATCCTGAACCTGCAGGATCTTCAGATTCTTCAGTTCCGCCGTCTGATCGCTGATTTCAAGAAAATCGTCATTGCCATTAATAAAGAAAAATTTCGATTCACAGGCTGCGGGCGAAGGGAGAGAAAGGTTCAACTCGCTCCCGAAATGATAGGTGATCTTCTCATAACCCGTATTGGTGATCTCATACTGCAGCTCGACGCTGTTCCGTTTGAAATCATACTGTTTTTTGATCTTCAGAGGATATTTGCGGCCCTTCCGCTCCACCGTTCCGTTCCTGATCAGAATCAGCAGATGTTTCTCCCGGTTGTGGGTGTGCACATCGTAGATTCCCCCCAGAAAGTCGCCTTCTTCCGTATAGGTACCTGCTTTGAAAGCTTTGAGGTCGGCTTTGTCAAAAAAATGATCGTGAAAGGCTTTTCTCAGGTACCGTGTTTTCTGCTGCCCCTTTCCCGAAGTATCCAGATGCCTGCTCAGGGTGTTGAGGTAGTTCCAGCTTGAGGGCAGATAGTCCAGTTCGATGAGGGCGCCGCCCTTGAGGTGGCAGTAGGCATTCAGGGTATACCCCTGATAGATATACTCGTTCAGACCATCCAGATCAAAGTCCATGTGCATGAGCGCCGGAATGAAGATTCCCTTCTCACGGGTCGTTTTTTCCGCTTCGATCAAAAATCTGTAGGCGTTGTGCCTCAGCTGAATATTGTAGATTCCCTTGTGAGGGCCATGCCAGAAAGGGCTGTGGTTCTGCCCCTTCCAGAGTTCCTCCTTGGAGGATTTTTTCCGGTATTTGTCACCCCTTACCTGATTGGAAAGGATCTGGGCATACATCATCTTGGAATAGAGAAGATTGCTCTCGGGATAGACCGACAGGAAGTGACGGTAGTTGCAGTTGCCGGCTCTGTCGTCGGATTTGGAGACATGGATATCCTTTTTCCACTCCATAAGCTCCTTGAAGCTGGATGTGGGAAAGTATTTTTTTTCCAGTGGGACCGGGTTTCTGGCGAACCGGCCGGGAAGAATGGGGTCCACCCATTCCCTGTTTTCGATCAGTCTTGTAAAAAAGGCTTCCAGCCACTGAATATCGCATTTTCCGTTATTCGGACTGCCGAACAGACGCTCCCCCGGAATAAGGAGGGACACGACCGCATCGCTGCTTCCTTCAATGGGCAGTTTCTGTATCTCTTCCATGATATCTGAAGGCGATTTATGAAACAGACTGTTCTGGATGCGGTTGTTGAGAGGGAATATCTGAATGGATTTTCCCTGTTCCTCGGTCAGTACGGCATGGCACAGACGGCCCTCCCGGACTCCTGCCCCGCGAAACCGGTTTTCATCCAGAAAAGTGTATTCCATGCCGCAGCTGTTGAGAGTCTGGGCCAGCTGATTGTCCCAGATCTGGTGAGCCAGCCAGATCCCTCTGGATCTCCGGCCGAAGTTTTTCCGCAGAAAGGTGGTCATCATTTCGATCTGACCGACCCTGTCGGGAGAGGGAATCAGCGGGAGGATGGGTTCATAGTACCCTCCCCCCAGCAGTTCCACCTGTTTGCGCTCCACCATCTCCCTGAGGACGGTGATGAACTCGGGGTGGCGCCGTTCCAGCCATGACAGCAGAGGGCCGGAATAGTGAAGTGTTAAAGCGATCTCCGGAAAATTATACACAGCCGTTAGAAAGGGTTTGTAGGCTTTCTGATAAACTTCCTCATACATATGCTCCGGAAGGTCGAGAGGTTGTGTACTGTAAGTTCCAAATATCAGCTTAATCTTTTTCATTTAGGAGCCGACACCCGGGAACAGATTCTGTCAATCTGCACTGGATGCTTTTTCAGAATTCTCAAACTTATAGGGAATAATGCATTTGGCCGGACATTTTTCGGCGGCATCCGCCCTTCCCGGACCTCTACTATCATAACTCAAAAAAGACAAATTATCTTCTATTTTATATCCGGCTTCAGGAAATTTTTTCTCGCAGATTTTACAGGCGATACAACCGACGGCACAGTTGTTCTTGGTATCCTTGCCCTTGTCTCTCGAGTTGCAGGCGACGACGAAATCGGCATCTTCCGGAATCATTCTCATCACGCCGGTCGGGCAGATATCCACGCACTTACCGCAGGAGATGCACAGATCGGGGTCCACCACAACCAGACCGTCTCCGGTTTTGGCTATGGCGCTGGTGGGACAGACTCCGATACAGCTTCCCAGACCGAGACAGCCGTACTTGCACTCTTTATCACCGCTGTAGAGAACGGTGGCGGCATTGCAGTCCCCCAGGCCATCGTAGTTGTAACTGCGGTTGGCCACACCGTTTTTACCGATGCAGTGGACCTTGGCCACCATTCTGACCGCATTGGCATCCACTTCCACACCCAGTATTTTACCGATGGCTTCCAGAGTCGTCGCACCGCCGGGTTTACACTTTGTAAGGTCGTCGTCCTTCCCTCCGGCCAGGGCTTCGGCATATCCGCCGCATCCGGCATAACCGCAGGCACCGCAGTTCAGACCGGGAAGAGCCCCGTCAAGAGCTTCCACGGTTTCATCTTTTTCAACTTTCAGTTTACGGGAGGCCACCGCCAGTCCGAGGCCGAGAAGACCTCCGAAGAGTACAGTGGACAAAAATCCCCAGAATATTCTTAAAAATTCATCCATCAATTTATCCTACAAGATTGTTCAGCAGAGCTTTGTCAAAGGCCATAAACGCCATGGCCATGAGACCACCGCTGATAAAAGCGATGGGAGCTCCTTTCAGAAAGCGGGGAACCCGCTCCGTCTCCATCTGCACACGAATGGCAGACATCAGCAGTATGGCCAGAAGGAAACCGATACCGGCGGCAAAACCGGCGGTAAAACTTTCAAGCACATTGTATCCGCTGTTCACATTGATCAGGGCGATACCCATGACCGCACAGTTTGTCGTGATCAGGGGGAGGTAGATACCCAGGGCCTTGTAAAGGATGGGTGAATACTTCTGTACGACCATTTCAACGAGCTGTACCAGCGAGGCGATTGTCAGAATAAAGACAATTGTCTGCAGATAGACAAGCCCCAGGGGCATCAGTATCAGATGATACAGAGCCCAGGTGACCAGGGACGCTATGGACATAACAAAGGTTACGGCAAAACCCATACCCACCGCAGATTCCACATTCTTGGAAACGCCGATGAAGGGGCAGAGTCCGAGGAACTGGGCCAGGATAACGTTGCTGATAAAGACATAGGTAATTATGATTGCAAAATAGGTCATTTCTTATGCCTCCTTGCTCTGGCGGACGCTGATCCAGTTGAACATGGCTTTCAGATAGCCGACAACAAAGAGAGCTCCCGCCGAAAGGGAGATGATTCTGACGGGTGAACTTACAAGTCCGGGGATCTCAATCACACCGTTGAAACTGCCCATGGGGAAGAGTGTGATGGTTCCGGCACCCAGCACTTCTCTGATCAGTGAGATCAGGGTGAGGCCGAAGAAGAATCCGAATCCCATACTCAGAGCGTCCACAATCGAATCCTTGACCGTGTTCTTGCTGGCGAAGGCTTCCGCTCTTCCCAGGATGATGCAGTTTACAACGATGAGCTGTACAAACACACCCAGACTTTTTGACAGACCGGGAGCATAAGCCTGCATCAGAAGGTCGACCAGGGTTACGAAGGTGGCGATGATGACGATATAGGCCGGGATATGGATTTCATCGGGGATGAAATTTTTGAGAAGAGAGACCATTATGTTGGATCCCACCAGAACGAAAATGGTACCGGCGCTCATTCCAAGGGCGTTGACGACCTGGGTCGAAACGGCCAGGGAAGGACAGAGTCCCAGCATCAGTATAAAAATCGGGTTTTCTCTGATAAACCCTTTTGTCAGATTACTCATTTACCGCCTCCCAGAGATTTTACATATTCAGAACCCGCGTTGAGCGGTGCGGCTATTCCCATAAAGGTGATGCTGGCTCCTGAAACGGAATCGGGAGAATCAAGAGCGTCTTTTGTCAGGGGCACGGGCGAGGAACCGCCTTTGCCGCGGAATTTGTCCATATAGTCGGATTTCTCCGCCTTTTTTCCCAGTCCGGGAGTCTCGGCATTGTCCATGAGAACGACATCGATTATGGTTCCGTCTTCCTTGTAGGATGCCAGAATCTTCATATCTCCGCCGTAGCCCTTGCCGTTCAGTTCCAGAATCCAGCCGCCGGCACCCTCTACGGGGTAACGGGACCTGACAGAATCGGAAGCGCTGAGGTCTTCACGGGGACCGGGAGAACCCACCTCCAGCAGAGAGGAGAGAGCCGCCTTGAGTTCGGCCGCCTTTCTCAGGGCGATGGCCGGTTCGGTCATGGAGTTTACGACTCCCAGAATCAGTGCGGAGAGGGCGCAGATCAGCGCCAGTTTTCCGGCTTTTTCCATAGTAGCTGTCATTTCCCCTCCTCCTCTTTGATGATGCCGAATTTTTCAGGCTGGAAGGCTCTGTTGATAAGAGGAACAAAAATATTCATAAAGATGATAGCCAGAGAGACTCCCTCGGGAACAGATCCGAAGAACCGGAGCAGGAAGGTCATGAAACCGCATCCCAGGCCGTAGATCAACATTCCCTTTGAAGTCAGGGGAGAGCTGACCATATCGGTGGCCATAAAGAGGGCACCCAGCATCAGACCGCCCGAAAGCAGGTGAAACAGGACGTCTCCCGTAAACAGACCGTTTCCGTATCTGAAACCGCCGAAGACCCAGACCAGCAGGGCAAAGCTTCCCAGATAAGAGACCACAATTTCCCAGTTGGCAATTTTTCTGATCAGAAGGTAGAGACCTCCCAGGATCAGAAGGAGGGCGGAAACCTCTCCGATGGAGCCGGGGATTCTGCCGATGAAAAGGTCCATATAGGAGACAGGCACACCCTCGGCTGACAGCAGATCCATGGGACCGCTGATAGAACCGCTCATGGACACAAGACCGGCCTTGAGCGATCCAAGGGGGGTGGGTCCGGTGACGGCATCGATGGAACCGGGATGGGGCAGAGTCCAGTGGGTCATGCCGCCTGTCCAGGAGAAGAAGACGAACACGCGTCCGGCCAGAGCCGGGTTCATCCAGTTGGCACCCAGGCCGCCGAAGGTCCATTTTACGACGGCGATGGCAAATACGGATGCGATGACGACCACATACAGGGGTACCGCCGGAGGCATGTTGTAACCGATGAGCAGACCTGTCAGGAAGGCGCTGCCGTCAAAGATAGTATTTTTTTTGTCGATCATTCCCAGGAGGGCTTCCGTTCCCACTGCAGCGGCGATTGCCGTGAGAAGAACAAGGAGCGCTCTCATACCGAAGATATAGACACCCCAGATACCCGCGGGCAGAAGGCACAGCGATACGGTCCACATGATGGAAACGGTGCTCTGGGGGTGATGAAACTGGGGTGAACTGGTAATTAAAAGTTTATCTTTCATTTCCCCGCCTTTTTCATAGAATTTTTACGAATTACTTTCTTACCGCCCCGGAATCCCTGAACAAGGGGAATGTGGGCCGGGCACATGAAGGAGCAGGAGCCGCACTCCACACAGTCCATCAGACCTGCTTCCAGAGCCTGGTCGTTCATATTGAAGTCCACAAACTTGAAGATGCGGGTAGGATTGAGACCCATGGGACAGGAGGCAATACAGCGCCCGCAGGAGAGACAGGCCGTCGGTCTGGACGCCTTGATCTCTCTGGCCGTCAGAGCCAGAATACCGCTGGTTCCCTTGGTGACGGGGGTATCAAGATCATAGACGGCAAATCCCATCATGGGTCCGCCGGCGATAACCTTGACAGGTTCTTCGGAAAAGCCGCCGCAGTCCTCGATCAGACTCCGGAAAGTTGTACCGATACGGGCCTTCAGATTGGAGGGGTTCTTGATGGCTCCGCCGGAAACGGTGACCACCCTTTCAACGACGGGCTTGTTCAGAACCAGGGCTTCATAGACGGAGAGACAGGTTCCCACATTGGCGTTGATAACGCCCACTTCCAGAGGAAGCTTGCCGGAAGGGACTTCTCTTCCCGTAACCGCCTTGATCAGATTCTTCTCCGCACCCTGGGGGTATTTCACTTCCAGAGGCATGACCTCGATGTCCAGGCCCTTCTCTTTGACAAGGGCCTGAAGGTGTTCAAAGGCGTCGAGCTTGTTGGCTTCGATACCGATTACCGTTTTAAGAGGAGACAGAAGGCGCTGCATGATCTGGATACCCTCGAGAATCTCGGGTCCCTTTTCCAGCATGATCCTGTGGTCCGATGTGAGATAGGGTTCACACTCAACCGCATTGATGATGAAGGTTTCGCAGGTCTTCCCCTTGGGAAGGCTGAGTTTGACATGGGTCGGGAAGGTGGCTCCCCCCTGACCGACGATTCCCATTTCGGCGATTTTTGCGCTGATCTCATCGTTGCCGAGGCCCGACCAGTCTCTGGGTTCGATGTTTTTACCCAGCCGCTTGAACTCGCCCTGCATCTCAATGACGACGGCCTGGACAGCCATCCCGTTGGGAAGATAGATCTGTTTGATCTCTTTTACCTCTCCCGGCACGGGAGAGTGAATATTGGCGGATACGAAACCGCCTGATTTTCCTATGATCTGCTCTTCTTCGACCAGATCACCCTTTGCGACGAGGCACTCGCAGGGAGCACCTATATGTTGTGACAGGGGAACAATCGCGACACTGGACAGACTGGCATTCTGTATTTCTGTATTTCTTTATGACAGGTTGCCTCTTTATAATCCGTGGGATGTATTCCCCCCTTTGGGAAAGTTTTAAACCGACTCATGCTGCCTGTTGCTTCCTCCTTAAAACAAAGAATTGTTTTCCATAGCTCCGGACGGCCCTGCTGCGGGCCGGGTGTTGACCGGACATGTGAATCAGAACATAGATAACTATATTAGCTGCAAATGCCAGAAGCATCTGCAGGGGGATTCCATACTCAAATGACGAAAGGGTCCTGACGACCGGCGGAGCTGCTTCGCTCCTGAGCAGCCGTGAAGGACCGGACTCGACCATCTCTGTCAGTTTCTCTTCAAACCAGGATTCCGTATATCCGAGAACCCTGAAATTCTTCCCTGTGACTCTGCCGTCTTCAAGGTCGTAGTTCTCGAGATCGACTCCGCCGCCCTCCAGGGGCATCTCATAGGCGGCGCCGAACATGAATCCCTCCTGATAGGCTCTGTGCCTGAGATAGTCTTCCGCGTCGGGCAGAAGGCTTCTCGCACCTGCGGGATTCATCCCGCCGGCAGACCACACTCCTCCCGAAGTCTCGGCAGAGGGAAGGTCTGCAGGAAGGATTCTGATCCCCGGAAAATTGAAAACTCCGAGAAGGAGAGTCAGAAGAACGGCTCCGAAAACGGCAGGACTCACCGACGCTCTTCCGGTAGACGACCCGGTCTCCGTCCGGGGAATCAGAGGGACAGGTTCAAAAAGCCTGTGATCCTGACCCCGTCTTCCCTGAATCTTCCGTTTGACCGGAATCAGAAGAAAAGCACCCGTTCCCACAGCCGCCAGGGGCAGCAGAAAACCGGCAGTCCGGAGATCAAACAAACTCCCGTACAGAGCCATTCCCGGCGTAAGGAACGTAAATATCCAGACCCATAGATTCTTCTCAAATCCCGTCAATAGAAGCCTGACAAAAAGCGCCGTTACCGCAAGGATCAGAAGAACGGTGCTTTGACCTGTCAGCACACAATGAACCCCCGCCAGAAGGAAAGCACCGCCGGTCAGAAAAAACCTTATCGACTTCCAGCCGAGAAGGAACAATAGGCAGAGATATATAATAATCACAGGATAGGAGATTTCAGCATCCGGAAGCTTCCACTCCGCCTGCTTCATGACCTCGCTTCGGGAAAAAACCCAGAAGTATCTTAAAGGAGAATAGGTCCTTGGTAAATAGAAGATTCTGTATATTCCCTGATTGAAATAGGCAATACTCCCTTTCATCCAGGGATCAAGACGCGGATCGGAAGAAAAAAACCGCTCCCCCGAACGGAGATCGGCAACCGTAATCTCCTCCTGAGCACTGAATCCGTTGTAGCGGATGAAACTGTTCGACTCGCTGACGACTTCTCCGCCGGTGATGTTGTCCAGATATTGCTCAATTTCACTGCTGCATTTGTCGGAACTTATAAGGAGAGGATACCACTCTTTCCAGAATTGCCCGCTGTAGTTCCAGGATACGACCAGCCAGAATAATCCTGAAAATCCAAGGATTACCAGCAGGATTCCGGGAGTCTGGAATCTGCGTTTCTGTCCGGGCAGATCAATCATAACATCTGCTTATTTCTGAGGTAGTCATCCGGGTAAAGGCCATTCGGATAATTCTCCGTTTATGCCCTCCCTTTGTCAAGAATGAATATTGAGAAAAGAGAACACTATGAAGGTTTTCCATTTACCAGAGTCCCGGGATTGTTTATATTTTAAATCATGAGCTCCACGACTGAGAAATTTAAAAAATCTCTGGCATCCCTGATCACTGTTTTCGGCGGTGTCTATGTGTATGCCCTGATCGGAAAAAGCGGAACCGGCAAGAGTTTCCGTGCCAGACTGCTGGCGGAAAAATACAATATTCCCTATATGATCGACGATGGTCTGCTCATAAAGGACAACAGGATTATCGCCGGAAAATCAGCCAAAAAAGAGAAGCTCTATATGGCCGCCATCAAGACGGCTCTGTTCGACGACCCCCAGCACAGGCTGGAGGTACGGGAGACCATCAAAAGAGAAAAGATCAGAAAGATTCTTCTCATCGGAACTTCGGAGAAAATGGTTGCCAAAATGACCCAGAGACTGGGACTCCCCCCCGTCAACAAGATCATAAGAATTGAAGACATCGCCAGCCGGGAGGAGATCGACAAGGCGATCAAGGCCCGGTATTCTGAAGGAAAACATATAATCCCCGTTCCCTCCATCGAAGTGAAGACCGACTACGCCCATATCCTGCAGGACTCCATCAAGATTCTGTTCCGGAAAAGCTTCGGTTTCAGAAACGAGACCCAGATTTTTGAAAAGGCGGTGGTCACCCCCGAATTCGCGGATGAAAAGAAAAGAGGAAAAGTCAGGATATCGGAAGCGGCTCTCAGCCAGATGATCCTTCACTGCATAGACGAATACGACTGCGACATCAATGTCATCAAGATATCCGTTAAAAGGGAACGGAGAGGATACGGCATCAAGATCTACATCGAAGCCGGCTACGGAAACCAGCTGGGCGGAAGCCTGCATGACCTGCAGGCCTATGTTCTGGACAAGGTCGAGCGGTTCACGGGCATCATCATCGAGGAAGTGAACATCGAGATCGCCAAAGTTTCCAAGTGGAAAAAAAGGATCAGTGAGCCGCTGGACTAGGTTTTCTGGGGGAGGCTTTTCTGGGTCCTGCAGACGGTTTGGCCTTTGCGTTTTTGGGCGTGCCTGAACGGAAAGGCGGACGTCTTCTGGGGATCTTCCAGTTGTTTTTCTTAAAGATCAGTTTGACGGCGTCCATCACATCCCTGTTGGGAGCGATCATGGGCCTGAGAATTTCCTTCACCGCATTCACCGTCTCGCTGAACTGGGTTTCGGGGTCCTGTCTGAGGGCTTCGGTCTCCCTGATGAGGGATCTGGTCAGATAATAGACCATCCTGCCCCGTTTCTTTTCCTCTTCATCTTCCCTTATGTACTGGTCAAGCTTGTCCAGATCCCGGTAGAAGGAGGCTCTGTACTCCCGCCCCACCGGACCGCCCCGGCGGAGGGCCTGACTGATCCGGGGAAGAAGATATTCGAACACATTCAGTTTTTCGGCAAGTCTGATGATCTGTGCCGAATATCCGGACTGCAGAATTTTGAAGATCTCCTCCGACATTCTGGAAACGGAACAACCCTCAAGAAGGGGAGATTCCTTTTTGATGGCCGAAGCCAGTTTCCGGGGAATGACGGCTTCGGTCATGACGGAATATTTGATCGCCCTGAGCATCCTCACGGGATCTTCATTGAATGTCACATTCAGAGGGATTACCGATCTCAGCTTTTTCCTCTTGATGTCTCTGACGCCGTCATGGTAGTCGATGATCTGTTCTTCTCTGGGAGAGTAATACAGTGCGTTGAGGGTGAAGTCCCGTCTTTTGGCATCCTCATCGATGGAACCGTAAACGTTGTCCCCCTCTCCGCCGTCCAGAGAACGGAAGGTGGCGACTTCCAGGATTTTATTGTCGGGAAAATAGACATGAACCAGTCTGAACCGTTTTCCGATGATCCGTGAATTCCGGAAGATCTTTCTGACCTTGGAGGGATAGGCATCGGTGGCTATATCATAATCTTTGGGTGCTTTTCCGATCAGCAGGTCCCTGACGGCCCCGCCGACGATGTAGGCCTGATATCCGGCCGCTCTCAGACGGTCCGTCACTTTCAGGGCGTCGTGGTCCAGTTTGTTCCGGCTGATCCCGTGCTCGTTCAGCGTATACACTTTGGCCTGCTTTATGAGGCGGCCCTTACTATTTTTTCCATATCGTATCAGCATTGCAGTTGTTTATTACCAGTAACTGCCCTTTACTGAAGAAAGGACAGATATTTCCTATTGACTTAAGGGCTTCGGGTGATCCCGGCCCGCGGAGTAAACTATTTTACATCATCTGAGCACAGGGATTCAAGTGCAGTGATACCTCCCTTCCCTGCATACCTGACAGGCAGTGCAGAGAGAGAACACAAAACAGGAGGCATCAGCTCCCTATTATCAGGAACATACGGGGAATTGTAAAGAAAAATTGATCCCCCCTTTTCCTTCCGGAAAGAAGGAAAGCGGAAGGGCTTACAAAATTATTGTAGTTTTTACAAAAAAATCAGTAATACCTCTTTTCCTTCCCGCAGAACCTGTTACAATGTACTGGAAATTTCAGATATAAAATTATTTGATCAGCAGACTTTTGACTGAACAGTCAATCAGTCTATAAGGAAGGGTAATGAATTTCAGATATCAGTGCAGCGAGTGCGGTTCAAAATATGAGATTGTCCCCGAACTGACCACATGCCCGTCCTGCAGCAGGGCGCAGAAAAAAGAGGAACCCCTCAGAGGTGTTCTGGAAGTAAGGTCGGAAGGATCGCTTCCCTCCTCTCCCAAAGATCTTGTCATGTCCCTGTTGCCGGTGCCCCGGGAGTACTTTCCTCCCGTACCGGAGATACGGGGCAGCCTCTGGAGTCCGGCCAGACTGAGAGAAGATCTGAAACTTCCCGGCCTTTACATAATGAGCGACAGCGGCAATCCGACCGGCTCCTTCAAGGACAGGGCCTCCGTTCTCGTCTCCGCCTTTGCCAGACAGAACGGAATCAGTACCATCGTCCTTGCTTCGACAGGCAATGCCGGCTCCTCCATGGCCGGGATCGGTGCGGCTGCGGGTCAGGAGATCATCCTGTTTCTTCCTGCGGCGGCTCCTCCCGCCAAGATGATCCAGGCTCTCCAGTACGGGGCCACCGTTTACAAGGTCAACGGCAACTACGACATGGCTTACGATCTCTCCCTGGAGTACTCGGAGATCAAGGGCGGCATGAACCGGAACACGGCCTGGAACCCCATGACCATGGAGGGCAAAAAGAGCGTTTCCCTGGAGATCTTTCTCCAGATGGGTGAAAAAGCGCCCGACCGGGTGTTCGTACCCACGGGAGACGGCTGTATTCTGGGCGGCGTATACAAGGGATTCAAGGATTTGCTTCAGTACGGACTGATCAGAAAAATGCCCCGAATCACAGCCGTTCAGGCGGAAGGAAGCAGCGCCCTGTACAGAGCCTGGAAGTCGGGGTCCTTCGATCTGCAGTCCGGCACGACCATTGCCGATTCCATCTCCGTCGATATTCCGCGCAACGGTTACACCGCCCTCAGATACCTCAATGAGTTCGACGGCGATGTTATAACGGTGACCGACGATGAGATCGTCCGGGCCCAGGCTCACCTCTCGGCGGCCTCGGGGATGTTCACCGAACCGGCGGGCGCCGCCTCCTGGGCGGGCTTGCGGAAGTACAGGGAGAACCTGTCTTCGAATGAAACCGTTGTCGTTCTGACGACGGGAATCGGACTGAAAGATACGGCTACAGCTCTGAAGGGAATTCAGATGCCGGAACAAACCATAAATACCATCAACGACATAAGGGGATAATGATGATTGACTTTACAGTAGACAGTTCCATTCAGAAAAAGAACGCAGAGTACTGCAAATCCAAGGGGATCAAGCTGCCGACCATCGGCATGATGAAAAATCCGGACCTGATTCCCGGAGATGTCAAGGCAAAGCTGAAAACGACAGGCCTCTGGGACATCGATCCTGTAAACCTTTACAGAATCAGCTGGAAGAATGAAGCCGTCGAATCCGGCGGACTCTACGGCAGGGTCAATCATCTCCTCCTTCCCAAAGAGCTGACAGGCTGCAAGGCCAACATCATCGTCCTCACGGGAAAGTGGTTCCCCACAGGAGCCCATAAGGTGGGAGCCACCTTCGGCTGTCTGGTACCCCGTCTGATCACCGGACAGTTCAACCCCAGGACCACCAAGGCCGTCTGGCCCTCCACGGGCAACTACTGCCGGGGCGGCGCCTATATCTCCGCCCTTCTGGCCTGCGAGGCCATCGCCATCCTTCCCGAAGAGATGAGCGAAGAGCGGTTCAACTGGCTCAAGGAAGTGGCCGGCGAGATCATCGCCACTCCCGGTTCGGAATCCAATGTTAAGGAAATTTTCGACAAGTGCTGGGAGCTGAGAGAATCGGGACAGGACCTGAGGATCTTCAACCAGTTCGACGAGATGGGCAACCCCCTGTGGCACTATAACGTAACGGGCAGCGCCATCGAAGAGGCTCTGGGCTACTATATGAAAGCGGGCGACAAGATGGCCGGGTTTGTCTCATCCTCCGGCTCGGGCGGAACTCTGGCCGCCGGCTCCTATCTTAAAAAGGCCTTCCCCGGTTCCAAAATCGTAGCCGCCGAAGCTCTCCAGTGCCCCACTCTTCTGAACAACGGATTCGGCGCCCACAGGATCGAGGGAATCGGCGACAAACACGTTCCCTGGGTTCACAACTGCAAGGACAGCGATTTCATCGCCGCCGTGGATGACGAACATCCCATGAGGCTCCTGCGGCTCTTTAATGAAAAGGCCGGCCGGGACGCTCTCAAAGCCGCAGGAGTATCCTCCGATCTGATCGGAAAACTGGATCTTCTGGGAATTTCAGGCATCGCCAACACCCTGGCCGCCGTCAAGTTCGCCAAGTACAACGAACTGACTGAAAAAGACTATGTGGTGACCATCGCCACCGACTCCATGCAGCTCTACGGCTCCAGAGTCAAGGAACTGGCGGAAGCCAGGGGCGCCTACACCGCCGCACAGGCCGAACGGGATATGGAACTCCTCTACGGTCAGACCTACGACAACCTGAAGGAGCTGAGCTACTACGACCGGAAGGCGGTTCACAACCTGAAATACTTCACCTGGATCGAACAGCAGGGCCGGGAACTGAAAGAACTGAATGCCCAGTGGTACGACCATGACAACTACTGGTACGGAACTCTGGAACAGGCGGATGAAATCGACAGCAGAATAGAAGAATTCAACGCCATGATAGACAGAAGCTGACAGATAGGAGCTGAGTAATGACTGATATAATGCGTCCGGTCCCCTTCGGGGAACTGGTCAGAAGAATATTCGAAGAGTATGCAAAGGACAGAAACATCTTCAGCCTGCGCAAGGACCTCACAGGGACCGACGGTGCCGGCCATGCCCCCATGGACCTCTTCGGCGAAACCGCGGCGACTCCGGTAGGTCCCGCCGCCGGTCCCCATACCCAGCTGGCCCAGAACCTTGTCAGCTCCTGGGTGGCGGGAGCCCGGTTCTTCGAACTCAAGACGGTTCAGATCATGGACACTCTGGAGATCGAAAACCCCTGTATCGATGCGGAGGACGAAGGATTCAATACCGAGTGGTCCACCGAGTTCACCCTGGACAAGGCCTATGATGAATATCTGAAGGGATGGTTTCTCCT